>DASXAN010001587.1:0-2965 GCA_036406755.1 Gemmataceae bacterium | reverse complement strand
CGGTGACGGCCAGCCGCTTCCCCCCCGGCACCTCCAGGGACAGGTCGCGGACCAGCGGCCGCTGGTCGTCGCCGTCCGGCGGCCACAGCGTCACCTTCTCGTATGCGACTTGGCGGGCGTCCGGAGAGGTTTGGACGACCGGCCCGGTCGGGGGAGCCGGCGGCGGGACGGCCGGCTTGGCCTTGGCCCGCGGCAGCGGCCCGGCCGGGGCGGGGCCGGCCGCCCCCGGCTCGGTCGCCTGCCACAGCGCGCTCACCCGGTCAACGGCGGCGGCGTAGGTGGTCACCTCCTGGAACTGCGTCACGAACAGCGAGAACGCGCCCTGCACCTGCGAGAACGCCATGGCCGCCTGCGTCACCGCCCCGAATTGGACCGACCCGCGGAAGTACAGCGGGGCCACGATCGCCGCCGGGATGATCTGCGGGAAGTACTTGTAGGCGACGGTGAAGAACCCCAGGTTCCGGCTCACCCGGATGACCTCGCGGAAATTCTCCACCAGGTTGGCCAGCCAGCGGTCCAGGCGGTGCCGCTGGTCCGCCTCGCCGGCCGCCTGCGCCACCGCCTCGGCGTGCTCCCGGACCCGGCCCAGGCCGTAGCGGAAGTCGGCCTCCTTCCGCAGCTGCAAGTTGTTCAGTGCGATGAGGCGGCGGCCGAGCCAGAGCGTGCCGACGGAACCGGCCAGGGCGTACCCAAGTGCGGCGAGGAACAGCCAGGGGGTGATCAGCCACAGCACGCCGGAGAACGCCAGCACCGTCATGACGCCGTTGACGGTCAGGACGAAGATGGAGAGGGTCGTCACCGCAAACGTCTTGACGTCCAGGCTGATCCGCTCGTCGGGGTTGTCGACATCCTGGCGGCCGGCCAGGTGCAGGTAGGTGCGGCGGGCCAGGTAGCGGTCGAGGAAGCGGCCGGTCAGCCACTTCCGCCACTCCAGCCCGAGCCATTGCTCGGCGTAGCGGGCGAACACCTCGATGACGGTGGAGGCGGCGAACACGGCGGCCAGCAACAGGGCGTAGGTGAAGAACCGCGGGCCCTGCCGCTCGGCCAGGGCGGTCATGAAGTCGCGGCCGACGTAGCTGTTGACCACGTTCATGCCGTTGATGGCCAGCAGCAGGGCGATCAGGACGGCCAGCCCGCCCCACGCCTTGCCCCGCACCTGCTTGAAGAACGGCAGGCCGACCGCCGTGATCCGGGACCACCAGCTCGGACGAGTCGGGGATTCCATGCCCTTACGCTACGCCGCCGTCCCGCCGGGGGCAGGGCCGCGGTCTGCCGCGGCGGCGGGGTGCGACGGTTGCCGGCCGCGCCACCGGCGGGTATCATCGTTACAGCCGTCCCTATCGCGTACCCCCGCCGGGCACCGTCCCCGATGAGCGAACCTGCCGTCCATTGGCACGAAGGCATGTTCCTCCGGCCGCACCACTTCCAGGCGGCCGGCCGGTATCTGACCGACCAGCTCCGCGTCAGCGGCCGGTGGGACGTCCACTACAACTGGGGCTTGCGGGCGATCGACATCGACGAGGCGGCGCTGGGCAATTACCAGTTCGTCGTCCACCGGCTGGAAGCCCGGCTGCGAGACGGGACACTCGTCCGCGTCCCCGAAGACGGGACCCTGACGCCGATCGACCTGCGGGCCGCCCTGGAGCAGCAGAACCCGCTGGAGGTCAGCTTGGCCGCCCCGGCCGTGCAGATCGGCCGGGCCAACGCCGGCCCGGACACCGACGGCACTCGGTTCCGCGTTTACACCCCGCGGGACGGCGTGCCGGACGAGAACTCCGGCCAGAACCCCCGCCCGGTGCAGTTCCGCCTGCTGAACCTGCGGCTCCTGACCGGGGCACAGGACCAGGCCGGGTACGAGGTGCTGCCGATCGCCCGGGTGGCGCGGTCGGCCCGGGCGGAGGCCGTCCCCGAACTGCACGAGCCGTACATCCCGCCGGTGCTGGCGTGCGACGCCTGGGCGGCGCTGCAGCGGGGCATCCTCCAGCAGGTGTACCACCGCGTCAGTAAGCTGGTGGACCAGCGGTCCAGCCAGGTGCGGTCGCGGCGGATCACGTTCGACAGCCAGTCCCCCGGCGACCGGCAGATCTTCGAGAGCCTGCGGGTGCTCAACGAGGCGGCGGCCTATCTGGGCGTGCTCGGGGACGCGGCCGGCGTCCATCCGCTGCCGGCGTATCTGGAGCTGTGCCGGCTGGTCGGCCGGCTGGCGATCTTCGGCCCGGACGCCAAGCCGCCGGACCTGCCGCGGTACGACCACGACGACCTGGGTGGGTGCTTCTTCGCCGTCAAGCAATACATCGACGACCTGCTCACCCACGGCGGGTTCAGCCTCGGCTACGAGGAGCGGCCGTTCGTCGGCGAGGGGCTGCGGATGAAGGTGACGATCGAGCCGGCGTGGCTGGAGCCGGCGTGGCAGATGTTCGTCGGCGTCGAGTCGCCGCTGCCGACGACCGACCTGGTGCCGCTCTTGACCGGCCGGTTGAACATGAAGATCGGGTCGATCGACCGGGTGGACGAGATCTTCCAGCGGGGCCTGCGGGGGCTGGCATTCGCGTACAAGCCGCAACCGCCCCGCGCCCTGCCCGAGTCCCGGACGCTGACGTACTTCCAGATCAACCGGGAGACGTCCCCGGAGGAGTGGACGAACCTGCGGAACTCGCTGACCCTGGCCATCCGGTTGAACGAGAAGTTGATCGCCGGTAACATCCAGGGGCAGAATACGGTGACGATACGTACCGAGGGACTGACCACGGCCCTACAATTCACCCTGTACGTCGTCCCGCAAGCGCTGGCGAGTAAAACAGGTGGATAGGAGTCGCCGCTTGCGGCTATGCGCGCGAACGCTCGCATAGCCGCAAGCGGCTTTATCCCCGGAGCAGATCATGCAAGACAAGATCGCCCGGCAAGTCCACCAGGTGTTCGGGGCCGGGCTGGCGCTGAAGGAGCGGCTCGAACGGGGCGAGTCCCC
>DASXAN010001586.1:0-2528 GCA_036406755.1 Gemmataceae bacterium | reverse complement strand
CCGGCGGCCCCGGACAGCGGCGTGAAGCCGAGGTGAGACCCGTTCAGCTCGCCGAGCATGAGGCTGACGACCGTGCCGACCGACTCGGCGTCCGGGCACTGGGCGGCCACGTCGATGTACTTGGCCCGGATCGCGGTCCAGTCGCGGTTGTTGAGCCGCTCGTCGTACCAGTTGTCCCGCATCGTCCGCCACGCCAGGTCGAACACGGCCGCGTTCTTCTTCGGGACGTCCACCTCTTGGAGGGCGCGGAAGGTGTAGCCGCCACCGGACGAGCCTTCCCCGTCGGATGACGCCGACGGTGACGGTGTCGGGGTCGTCGGCGCGCCGCCGCGGCGGCCGCGCTGCGCCATCAGGGCCGCCAGCGACGACACGGAACTCGACCCGCCGCTGACGCCGGGGGTGAACGCCGCCGGCACGCCGCCGGACAGCCACACCACCTGGTTGGCCTGCCGGAGCCACTTCGCCTGCGTGCCGGTCTGGGCCGACAGCTGCTTCGGCGCACCCAGCTCGGGGAACTCGATGTAGTGCGTGCCGCGGGTGTTGTTGACCGTGCCGGTGAAGGCCAGTTTCTTGCCGTCCGGGGACCAGAACAGGTTGGACTCGCTCGAATCCGGGATGCCGAACACCTTGACCCGCTCGGCCAGCCGGTCGAAGTCGATGACCACGTCCGGCACCGCCGGCCTGCGGCCGGCCGGCCGGGCGACGGCCGCGTTCGCCGGGGCGTCGGTCTTCGGGGCGTCGGCGGTGGGCTTGACCGGGGCCTCGTCCTTGGGCGGTGCCACCGGCGGCTCCGGCCGCCGCGGCCCGGAGCCCTGGGCACCGACGCCGGCCGGCGGGGTCGCCTTGCGGACCTTGTTGATCTTCTCCAGCGCCTTCTCGACCGACCGCTCCCGGCTGGAGGTCTGATCGTCCTCGGCCCGCAGCCAGACGTAGTGGATGTCGATCTCGGTGCCGTCGTGCTTGCCGACGAACGCGATCACCTTGCCGTCCGGCGACCAGACCGGGTGGCTCTCGTTGTCCGGCGACCGCGACACGTTGAACGGCGGCTTCGAGCCGTCCAGCGGGACGATGTGGACGTCGCGGTTGAAGTCGGCGTCCTCCATCGACACGACCATCCACTTGCCGTCGGGGGACCAGTCGTACTCGATGGCGCTGAACGAGCCGAGCAGTTGCTTGGCGCTCTTCCCGTCGGCACCCATGACCCACAGGTCGCCGCGGTTCTTCAGGAACGCCACCTTCGACCCGTCGGGGCTATAGGTCAGGTTCTGCTTGTGGGCCCCGTCGGTCGTGACCTTCGACAGCTTGAACTTCGTGTTCTGGAACCAGTACTTGCCCTTGTCCGCCTTCTCGGCCCGCCAGATGTCGCACTGGCCCCCGGCGTCGGAGACGAACAGGACGCTCTCGCCGTCCGGGGCGAACACGGGCGACCGCTCCTCCTCGGCCGTGGCCGTCACCTGCCGCGGCTCGCGGAGTTCGGTGTCCATGACCCACAGGTCGCCGCCGGCGACGAACGCCACCTCCAGCCCATCGGCCGTGAACGCCACCTGCGTCGCCGTCGTCAGCGTCCGCCGCTCCTTCCGCTCGGCCGGGCGATCCGCCTTGACTTCGACGTTGATCTTCTGCGGCTCCATTTTGCCCCCGGTCAATGACCGGGGGCTAAGTGAGTAGAGATCGAACAGGTGACGGAAGACGATGGTCGAGCCGTCGCGGGAGATGCACGGATACACGACCGAGTCGTCGGTGAACTTCGTCAGCTGGCGGTTCTCGCCGGTGGCCAGGTCGTACTCCCACAGGTTGAACGAGCCACTCTGGCCGCCGACGTAGTAGAACCCCTTGCCGTCCGGCTTCCACAGCGGCCATAGGGCGCCGCGGTCCGGGTCGAGGACCTTGCGGAAGCTCTTGCTCTCGGATTCGAACAGCCACACCTGGGCGGCCTGCGAGCCGTGGTAGCCCTTCCGCCACCACGGCGACCCCTCACGCGTGAACAGCAGTTTCTTGCCGTCCGGGGACAGCTGGCCGTTCTGGCCGTAGTCGTCGAACAGCAACTCCTCGGCCGAGCGGTCGGCGGCGGAGACGAAGAAGAAGCGGTCGGCCCCGGTCCGCCGCCAGTCGTAGTCGCGGGTGGCGTGGATCAGCAGCCGCCGGCCGTCCGGCGTCCAGTCCTGCACGGAGCAGCCGGCGGTGTGGTGGGTGAGCTGCTTCGGGGTGCCGCCGTCGGCCGGCATGACGAACGCCTGCGGCACGCCGCCCTCGCGGTCGCTGACGAAGGCGATCTGCTTGCCGTCGGGGGACCAGATCGGCTCGCGGTCGCGGCCGGGGTTCTGCGTGAGCTGGCGGGCGGCGCCGCCGGCCGTCGGGACGGTCCAGATGTCGCCGTTCCAGTCGAAGGCGACCGTGGACCCGTCAGGAGACAGGGCGGGGCGGTTGGGCAGGCGGACCGGCTCGCCGGCCGGGGCGGCGGCGGCCAGGGCGACCGTCCAGGCGGCCGCGAGGGAGACGAAGCGCGTCACGGCGGGACTCCGGGATCG
>DASXAN010001585.1:0-6384 GCA_036406755.1 Gemmataceae bacterium | reverse complement strand
GCCGGTGCTGGCGGTCCGCATCCAGGAGCTGTTCGGCCTGGCGGACACGCCGCGGGTCGCCGGCGGGCGGGTCAAGGTGCTGCTGCACCTGCTCGCCCCGAACCACCGGCCGCAGCAGGTGACGGACGATCTCGCCAGCTTTTGGGCCAACACCTACCCCCAGGTCCGCAAGGACCTCCGCGGCCGCTACCCGAAGCACGCCTGGCCGGAGGACCCGCTCGCCGCCGCCCCCGAGCACCGGCCGCGGCGGAAGCGCGACTGACGGCGTCCTTGCACTCCCGCCACCCGCGGTTATCATGGCCCCCGCCGGCCCCGACGTGTACGGAGACGACCGCCATGCCCTCCGCGGGGTGGAAGCAACTGATCCCGCCCGCCGACTGGTTCCGCGGGCCGGGCCGTTACCCGATCGACGCCTACTCCGAGTTCATGCCGCCGCCCCGCGTCGGGTGGAAGCCGTACGGCGACCATGTCCCGGATGCGCAGCTGTTTGACGCTGACGACCCATTCGGCTGGCACGTCCCCGAGTTCGAGGAGGCCCGCGAACTGCGGCCGGGCTTGGCCCAGGTCGCCAAGCAGATCGTCGGCCGGGTCGCCCACCTGCTCCGCGGCGACCCGGCCCACTGCATCGCCGCCCGCGACCTCGACGACAACCCGTACTGGCCGCCGGAGCTGGCCGGCCGCACCGGGTCGCTCGCCCACGACCACGGCGTCGTCCTCGCCCCGCTGGCGCTCAGCCGCACACAGGACGACAAGGGCCGCGTCCGGTGGACCCTGTTCGGCGGCAGCGAACAGGGGCCGGGCAAGCCGTTCTGGCGGAGCTTCTTCACTGCCCCCGGCCGCGAGGCAGCCCCAGAAGCGGGGATCAACTTCCTCTGTCAGTTGCTCCGGCAGGCGTACGCCGAGCAGGTCAAGACGGCCGACGACCTCCGCCGGGCGGGGCTCCGCGTCCTACCGACGGGGCCGCACGCGCCGCTGCCGTACTGGGACGACAACCCGCTGCCTTCGTGGACGGAGCCGCTACTGGCGACCGACCGCCGACCGACCGCGGGGGTGCGGTATTTGCTCACGTTCCGCCCGTTCGCGGCTCTGCCGCCGGCCGTCCGACAGGCGTACCTGGCCGGCGACCTGCACCTGATCCCGTCGCCGGCGGCGCTGGTGTTCTGGGGGTCGCGGCGGAATCACGACCTGGCCCGCGAGCTGCCGCTCGTGATTCAGGCGCCGCTCCTGCGGACCGTCGCCCGGCACAGCGCGCCGACCGGCCTGCGGGTGCCGCAGTCCGGCTTCATGCACGAGCCGGCCCCCGGCCACGAGCACCCGAGCCCCCACGCCGGCCCGGTCCACAACACCTACAAGCGGACGCACCGCTGGGACCGCATCCTCCGCGACCAGGACGAACTGGCCCTGCTCACCCGCGAGGAGAAGTTGCTGCACGTCTTGTTCAGCACTATCCCGGACGACCTCGGCCTGTACGACAAGCCGATGGCCCGCAACGTCCAGTTGTGGACGCCCGACGGCCGGCTTCTGCTCGACGGCCCGCGCGCCACGTCGGACGAGATCAAGCACGCTTTCCACACCGCCGAGGCCGGCGGCCTGTTCGGATATCGCTTCCAGTGGCCGGCCATGCGCGTCGGCCGGCACGAGGTCTACTGGCACCGCGTGCTCGCCGCCTTCCCGGCGGCGGACGGCGCCGAAGTGCTGCCGGACGCGCCGCTCGGCCACCTGACCGCGTACCCGACCGGCCGCCGCAAAGGCGACGACGTCCGCGCCGCCTGCTTCGTCCCGGCCGAGGCCCTGGAGAAGCCGGTCGAACTCTGGCCGCGGTTGCACCGCCGGCCGCTGCTGGCCGCCGCCGTCGCCCACTTCGAGGCACCCGGCAACGGCGTGCAGCTCCAGACGGCTCGCAACGTCCGCAAGCTGTTCGACGCCGCGGGCCTCAACGGCGGCCCGCTGCCACGGCGGCTGGCCCGGCGGCTGCTGACCGTGCCCCGCGACGCCACCCTCGACGGCTGGCTGGCCGGCCTGCCCACCGGCGAACTCGCCGACGACACCCGGGCGCTGGTCCGTCCGGAGAACGACCCCCTGCCCCGCCGCCGCGGTGCGGCCGTGCCCGACTCGCTCACCTACACCCGCACCGCCCGACGGCCGTTTGAGGTCGCCTACTGGAAGACGATCGCCGCTCTGGCTGAGGGCCGCTTCCTGAACAAGAACAACGCCGACTGCGTCCGCGACGCCTCGACCCAGCACCTGCTCACCTACCACGGCCGGCAGCTCGACGAGCTGGGCGACCACCTGCTCGCCTACTACCGCAAGCGAATCGCCGCCGCGGCCGGGACCAAGGCGGTCGCGGGGTCGATCCCGTTCCGCTGGCAAACGGACTTCGACTTCTCGTGGATGGGCGGGTGGGAGAAGAACCGCGACGCCCCGGCCGAGCGCGACATCCTGGTGATGATCCCCGGCCGGGACCGGTCGCGGGCCGTCGTCATGGCCGACCACTACGACACGGCGTACATGGCCGACCGGTACGAGAAGGAGTACGGCGGCCGCGGGGCCCGCATCGCCGCCAGCGGGGCCGACGACAACCACTCCGCCACCGCCGCCATGATGCTCGCCGCCCCCGTCTTCCTGGCCCTGAGCAAGGCCGGCAAGCTCGCCTGCGACGTCTGGCTCGTCCACCTCACCGGCGAGGAGTTCCCCGCCGACTGCCTCGGCGCCCGCGCCCTGACGCAGCGGCTGGTCGAGGCCACGCTGGAAGCGCAGCTGGAGAACGGCAAGCGGAAGGACCTGTCCGGCGTGCGGGTCGAGGGCGTCTACGTCAGCGACATGATCGCCCACAACAACGACCACGACCGGGACGTGTTCCAGATCGCCCCCGGCACCGGCCGCGGCTCGTTCCGGCTGGCGGGCCACGCGAACGTGGCGACCGAGGTCTGGAACGAGTCGGTGCCGGTGTGGAACAAGTCGCCGGACCGGGCCGGCCGGCCGCGGGGCCGCCGCAGCCCGCACGGCGGGGCCATCCCGGAGGTCGCCCCGTTCGTCGCCCTGGATGGCCAGGTCCGCCCCGTCACCGACCCGCGGAGCACACTCTACAACACCGACGGCCAGATCTTCTCCGACGCCGGCGTGCCGTGCGTGCTGTTCATGGAGAACTACGACATCAACCGCACCGGCTACCACGACACCCACGACACGATGGCCAACATCGACCTGGACTACGGGGCGGCACTGGCGGCGATCACGATCGAGTCGGTCGCCCGGGCCGCGGCCGGCTGACAGTTCGGCAGTCTATTTGCACCGGCCCTCTCCCGGTCGGTCCTGTGTGGGAGGGCGAGGCTCCGGCCGAGCCGCGAGCGCGCGCGGCTCGGCCGGAGCCTCGCCCTCCCGGGCCGGCAGACACACGGGAGAGCCGCCATGCGGAGCCGCGCACACTTCAAGGGCCACCCCCTGCACCCGCTGTTGATCGTGTTCCCGGCCGCGTTCACCGTCGCCGCCCCGGTCGCCGACGTCCTCGGCCTGATCGGCGACTGGCCGAGCGTCTGGACGACCGCGGCGTACCTGAGCGCCGCTGCGGTCGTCACCGGCTTGATCGCCGGCGTGCCCGGATTCATCGACTACCTGTTCGTCGTCCCGCCGGACAGCTCGGGCAAGCGGCGGGCGACGCAACACATGATCGTCAACCTCACGGCCCTGGCGGCCATCGCCGTCGGGTGGGTGTTCCGCGACGGGTCGAGCCTGCGGCCCGGGGCGGGAACCCTGGTGCTGGAGTTGGCCGGGCTGGCGCTGATCAGCTACGGCGGCTGGCTCGGCGGGACGCTCGTGTACCGCAACCAGATCGGCGTGGACCACCGCTACGCCGGGGCCGGCAAGTGGAAGGAGCAGGACGTGACCGGCCGGCCGGGCGACTTGGTCGTGGTCGCCAGGACCGACGAGCTGAAGGCCAACCAGATGAAGCTGCTGCACGCCGGCCGGCGGATCGTGCTGGCCCGTACCGAGTCCGGGTACTGTGCCTTCGACGACCACTGCACCCACCGCGGCGGGCCGCTGGCCGACGGCGTGCTCGCCTGCGGCACCGTGACCTGTCCGTGGCACGGGTCGCAGTTCGACGTGACGAGCGGGGCCGTCAAGGCCGGGCCGACGGAGAAGCCGATCACGGCGTACGCCGTCGAGGAGACGGCCGGCGAGGTGCGGCTGCGCATCCCCGGTAAGTGACCCCGCCGGTTCCGGTCACGCCCCGGCCATGTCGCGGGCACCGTCCGGTTTGCGGCCGGGGGCTGGCGGGGCGGCCGCCGCGGTAAGCAGCTCACGGACCTCCTCGTCGGTCGTCTGTGAGAAATCCTCGTACCACAGGCCGACGGCAGCGAACTGCTCCGGCGAGTACGCGCACACCGTCGCGTCGGCGACCTGGTTCATGGCGGCGCACGTCTCCGCCGCCCCGACCGGGACGGCGACGACGACCTCGGCCGGCCCCTGCTGCCGCAGCGCCAGCACGGCCGCCCGCATGGTCGAGCCGGTCGCCAGTCCGTCGTCCACGAGCAGGACGGCGCGCCCCGCGACCTGGGGAGCTGCCCGGCCGTCGCGATACTCCCGCTCCCGCCGCCCTAGCTCCCGCGCCTCCTCGGCCGCCACCTGGTCGATCACGTCCGGCGGGATGCCCAGCGCCCGCACCACATCCTGATTGACGACGCGAACGCCCCCGGAGGCGATCGCGCCCATCGCCAGCTCCTCCCGGCCGGGCACGCCGAGCTTGCGGACCAGGAACACGTCCAGCGGCGCCGCCAGCGCCCGGGCCACCTCGTACCCGACCGGCACCCCGCCCCGTGGCAGGGCCAGCACGATCACGTCCCGGCGGCCGGCGTACTCGGTCAGGCGAGCGGCCAACTGCCGGCCCGCGTCCCGGCGGTCGCGGAAGATCATGGCGTGCCCCTCCCCTTCGTCGGCCGGCTCACACCCCGGTCGGATATGTCTCCGGCACCTCGCCCTCGTGCTGCACCGGCATGTGCAGCGGCCGCAGCGCCCGCGTCTGGTCCACGTACAGGAACGCATCATACCGCTTCGGCAGCACGGTCGGAACGTAGTTGCCGTAGTGCTCGTACTGCGGCCGGTAGACGACGCCGATCGCCCGATGCCCCCGCCAGGACATCATCTCCTCCGGCAGCGTCTCGTCAAAGACCAACAGCCGGTCCCCGCCGAACGCCCGGTGCAGCACGTCCTCCCAACTGTCGTGGCGGGCGTCCGGCACCGGCACCCGCTCCATCGGCGCCTCCCACTCCTCGCCGGCGATCACCGACCCGCGGTGCGAGCCGAACCCGACCAGCACCACCCCGTCGTCGGCGTGATCCTCGCGGACCAGCTGGCCGACATTCACCATCCCGTCCTCGGCCATGTCGGTGTACCGGGCGTCGCCGACGTGGGTGTTGTGCTCCCAGACAATCGCCTTGGCCTTCGGCCCGTGGTGCTTCACCAGTCGGTCGAGCGTCTCGGCCATGTGCCGGTCGCGGACGTTCCACGAGTCCGGCCCGCCGCGGACCATCGCCCGGTAATACGCCTCGGCGTTCTTCACCACCAGCGCGTTCTGCTCGGCGACGAAATGGCCGTCCCGCCCGTCCGCCCCGTGCCGTGGTGCCTTGGCCCGCAGCTCTCGCAGCAGCGCGACCGCCTCGTCCCGGCAGCCCTCCGGCACCCAGAGCGTCGAGCGGGCGAACTCCTGCACGTCCGCGCCGTACGGCTCAAAGCACCGGAACGCCTTGCGGGCCGCCGCCAGCGCCTCCGGGTGCTCCCGCCCCAGGTAGCCCGTGACCTCGTGCAGCGAGTCCCATAGGCTGTAGACGTCTAGCCCATAGAACCCGACCTTCCGCTCCTCCGGCTCGCCGTCGTTGAAGTGCCGCAACCACTCGGCGAGCTCGACGATCTCCTCGTTGGCCCACATCCACGTCGGCCAGCGGTTGAAGGCGTGCAGCACGTCGCGGGCGGTCTCGCCGGCCCCGTCGAACCCCTTGACGTAGCGGTTGACGCGGTAGCAGTCCGGCCAATCGCCCTCGACGGCGATGAACGAGAAGCCCTTCTCCGCGATCAGCCGTTTGCTGATCTCGGCCCGCCAAGTGTAGTACTCATGGGTGCCGTGCGACGCCTCGCCGAGCAGGACGAACCGGGCGCCGCCGATGCGGTTCAGGAGCGGCTCCAGGTCGTCCTTCGACCGCAGCGGCCGGCCGAGGCCGCGGACGGCGGCGAGCATGTCGGTCGATACGGGCGATTCGACGGACCCCAGGCGGCGGACCACGACCACAACCTCCTCACGGGCGATACGCCGCGTTTTCCCGTAGGGTGGGTCGAGGGAGCGGAGCGACCGAGGCCCACCGCCGCGGGGGCCGGCCCCCGCGGCGGTGGGCC
>DASXAN010001584.1:0-4564 GCA_036406755.1 Gemmataceae bacterium | reverse complement strand
CGACATCGACGTTACCGACACGTCGAACTCGGCCATGCGGGTGACGCTCGCCGGCGACGACCCGGTGCAGATCACGGCCATCGTCAACGCGGTGGTGGACTTCTACCTGAAGGACGTGGCCACCTGGCGGCAGGTGAAGGCCGACCGCATCGCCACCCTGGAGCGGAGTAAGGCGGAGCTGGAGAAGCTCTACTCGGACAAGCTCAAGCACTACGAGGACGAGCTCGGCCCGGCCGGGGCAGAGACGCCCAAGCAGCGGCAGCGGATGAACGAGTACCTGGCCCTGTTCTCGCAGCGGGTGTCGTACCGCGGGCAGCTGGCCAACGCCCAGAGCATCCTGAAGTCGGCCCAGGCCAAGGTGGAGCAGCACGACGCCAACCCGCCGCCCATGCCGGTCGAGGACCTGACGCCGCTGATCGACAACGACCCGGACGTGCGGCTCAAGGACATGGCCTACCGCCGGCTGTGCCAGAACCGGGACGCGATCCGGACGCAGTCGGCCAACCCGAACACGCCGCAGTTCCAGGAACTCGGCCGGCAGGCCGCCGCCGCCGCGGCCGGGTGCGAGGACGCCCGGCGGAAGTGCCGGGCCAAGATCGAGACGACCTACCGCAACGGCATCCGGATGCAACTGGTCGGCCGCGTGGACCTGGCCAAGGACGAGGCCGCCCGCCTGGAGGAGCAGGAGAAGAAGACGACCGACCAGCTGGCCGAGTACAAGGAGTTCAAGGACCTGGACGAGGCCGGGGTGCAGAAGAAGTTCTCCGAGCAGCGCAAGCAGCAGCTCGACATCGACAGCCTCCACCAGGAGTTGATGCGGCTCAAGAACAGCATCACCAACCTGCGGGTGGACCTGGACGCCCCGGACCGGGTGCGGCTGTGGAGCAAGGCGGAGGTACCGACGAAGAAGGACATCCGCAAGCAGGCGGCCGTGTCCGGGGCGGCCGGGCTGGCCGGGTTCGGCCTGGTCGGCGGACTGATCTCGCTCTACGAGTTGCGGCGCAAGCGCGTCTTCGGCCCGGCCGATTCGCTGTTCCGCCACAAGCTGCCGCTGCTCGGGTGCATCCCCGATTGGGGGGTCCCCGTGGCCGTCACGGCGGACGTGGCCGACCCGGCCGGCCGACGGTTCTTCCAGGCGGTGGACAAGGTCAAGGCGATCCTCTGCCGGCAGTTGCAGCAGCGGAAGATGCAGGCCGTGCTCGTCACCAGTGCCGCCCCGCACGAGGGCAAGTCGGCCCTGGCCTGGCACCTGGCCCTGAGCCTGGCCCGGTCGGACCGGCGGACGCTGTTCATCGACGGCAACCTGAGAAACCCGGGCCTGCACAATCACTTCGACATCGCCTCGCACCCGGGCCTGAGCGAGCTGCTCCGCGGCGAGCAATCGGCGCAGGAGGTGGTGCAGCGGACGGCGCTGGAGAACCTGTGGTGCATCGCCGCCGGGGTGTGCGACGAGGCCGCCCGGCAGGCGCTGGACAAGGACGCGCTGCGGCACCTGCTCGACCGCTCCCGCCGGGACTTCGACTACGTCGTCATCGACGCCTGCTCGATCCGCGAGGCGGTGGACCCCTTGTACCTGGCCCAGCGGGCAGACGCGACGGTGCTGGCGGTGCGGGCGTTCCACAGCGGCGCGGCCGACGTGGAGCGGGCCGCCGACCGGCTGACGCAGCTGGGCACGCCGCTGCTGGGCGCGGTGCTCACCGACCCGTCCGGGGCGGGGTGTGAGTTGTGATCTCATAGGACCTATGGGACCCATCGGTCCTATCTTGGCTTACCCCAGGGAAGGGGAATGATGCACGCCACGCGCACCACGGTCATCGCGGTCCTGGCCCTGACGGTGACGACCGCCGCCGCCCACGGCGTCGTCACCTGCCGGTGGACCGGCGGCCGCGACGAGACGCCGGCCATCCCGCCGATCCCGAACACGATCGGCGAGTGGGTCGGCTCCGACGACGACACCGACATCGACGAGCCGCACCTGGCCCACCTGACCCGGCGGTACACCCACGCCCGCACCGGCCGGTCGATGCTCGTGTCGCTGACCGTCGGCCATCCCGGCTTGACCGGCGTGCACACCCCGGAGTATTGCTACCGCGGCAGCGGGTACGACCAGGTCGGGCGGACGGAGCGGCGGCCGGCCGAGGTCAAGGGCGGGCCGCCGGCCGCCTTCTGGACGACGCAGTTCCAGAAGAAGACGCCGACCGGCACCGAGCAGCTCCGCATCTTCTGGGCGTGGAGCGCCGGCCAGGGGTGGGTGGCCCCGTCGGCCCCGCGGTGGCACTTCCTGGGCAAGCCGTCGCTGTACAAGCTCTACGTCGTCGGCGGCGGGCAGGCGGACGTGGCCCCCGGCCGCGACCCGGCCCTGGACGACTTCCTCGCCACGCTGTTGGCCACGCTCAACCAGTCTCTGTTCGCCCCGCCGTCGTGATTTGCCCAGGTTCTCGTTTCGCCGCGCGGCGAGCGCGGCGAGCTAAGCGCTTAGCTTCGCCGTGCGGCGAAACGAAAACCGGCCTACCGCCGTCCCCCCGGAGACCCAGAGACATGAGGCATACCCGAACCCTTCAGCGGCCGCAGCCGACGCCCGTCAGTTCCGCCCGGCGCCGCACCGCGGGCCGGATCGTGGACCAACTCGTACGGGAGGGTGACATGGCCGCCCCCGTCCCCGGCTACTTCCGGGTCAAGCGCGGCCTGGACTGCGTCCTGGCGGCCGTGCTGCTGGTCGCGTCCGCCCCGGTCGTGCTGGCGGCGATGGCCGTGGTCCGGCTCACGTCCCGCGGGCCGGCGGTCTACACCCAGACCCGCGTCGGCTACGGCGGCCGGCCGTTCACCATCTACAAGATTCGCACGATGGTCGACAACTGCGAGTCGCTGACCGGGCCGCGGTGGTGCGTCCCCGGCGACCCGCGGGTGACGCCGGTCGGCGGCTGGCTCCGCCGGCTGCACATCGACGAGCTGCCGCAGCTCCTGAACGTGCTCAAGGGCGAGATGAGCCTGGTCGGGCCGCGGCCGGAGCGGCCGGAGTTCGTGACCAAGCTGGTCCGCGAAATCCCCAACTACGACGGCCGGCATGCAGTCCTTCCCGGCATCACCGGGCTGGCGCAGATTCACCTGCCGCCGGACACGGAGGTGGCCCACGTCGAACGGAAGCTGACCTACGACCTGTACTACGCCCGCCACATCGGCCTGCGGCTGGACCTGAGCATCCTGGTCGGGACGGCGCTGCAGGTGTTCGGCGTGCCCGCCCGGGTGGCGCGGGCGATCGTGCCGGTGCGGCGCGAGGCGTGGGCCGACGTGGAACCGGTCCAGTCGTGGTCGAAGGCGGCGTAGCCCCTTCCTCCCCTCTCCCGCAAAGCCGGGAGAGGGGAGAGTTATCAAGCGCCCGCGGCCCATCCCATCCGTGGAACATGGACGTTCCCTTCGTCACCGTCGTCGTCCCGGTCCGCAACGAGGGCCGGCTCCTACCCGCCACGCTCCGCGCGCTGCTCGGCCAACGGTACCCGGCCGACCGGTTCGAGGTCATCGTCGCCGACGGCCAGTCCGACGACGACACCGTCGCCGCCGTCCGCCGCTTCCAGGCCGACCACCCCAACTTGCACCTCGTCTACAACCCGCGGCGGCTGTCCAGCGCCGCCCGCAACCTCGGCGTCCGCCACGCCCGCGGCGAGTACGTCCTGGTCGTGGACGGCCACTGCGAACTTCGTTCCCCCGACTACCTGCGGAACCTCGTTGACGTGTTCGATCGCTACGGGGTGGAGAGCGTCGGCCGGCCGCAGCCGCTGGACGTGACCGGGGCGACGCCGGTGCAGCGGGCGATCGCCCTGGCCCGGTCGTCTCGGCTCGGGCACAACCCCGGGTCGTTCATCTACTCCGACGAGGGCGGGTACGTGCCGCCGCAGAGCGTTGCCGTCGCCTACCGGCGGGACGTGTTCGAGTCGGTCGGGTACTTCGACGAGCGGTTCGACGCCTGCGAGGACGTGGAGTTCAACACCCGGCTGCACGCGGCCGGCGGGCGGTGCTACTTCGCCCCACAGCTGGCCGTCCACTACCACCCGCGGGCCAACCTGCGGGGGCTGGTGTACCAGATGCTCCGCTACGGCCGCGGGCGGGCCCGGCTGCTGCTCAAGCATCCGGACTCGTTCTCGGTGTCGTCGCTGGTGCCGGCGGCGTTCCTGCTGGCGCTGGCCGGGACGTTCGCGCTCGGGCTGGCGGCCCCGGCGTTCGCCATGCTGTTCTGCCTGATCGCGCTGACGTACGGGCTGGCGCTGGCGGCCGGCGGTGCGGTGGCTGCCGCCCGGGGCCGGGAGCCGGAACTGGCTCCGGTGATGCCGGCGGTGTTCGCCGCGATCCACGTCGGGGCCGGCTGGGGCGTGCTGGCGGAGCTGGGGCCGGCGGTCCTGCGGCGTGGGCGGCGGCGGCTGACCGGAGTGGCGCGGCGGGTGGTGAATCCGACGTTCGTTTCGCGGCGGACGGAGCGCCCGACAGTTCTCCCCTCTCCCCTTTGGGGAGAGGGGCTGGGGGTGAGGGGTACGGACGCTCCGGAGAGACTCGTGGGGGGGGGGGGGGGGCG
>DASXAN010001583.1:0-4063 GCA_036406755.1 Gemmataceae bacterium | reverse complement strand
CGCCCCCCCC
The DNA here is from genome assembly GCA_036406755.1 of Gemmataceae bacterium. GTDB lineage: Bacteria > Planctomycetota > Planctomycetia > Gemmatales > Gemmataceae > DASXAN01. The sequence continues at coordinate 4,053 of DASXAN010001583.1, read as the reverse complement.
CCTCGACCCACCCTACAAGGCATGTAAGACCTACGACCGCGGCCGGTACAAACCCCGGACCGAGTATCGCCCGCAGTCTACCGGAGACGACGTTGGAGACGCGACCGCAGCCGACCGACTCCCGCGCCGGCATCGCCGCCGGGTTGGCCGCCTACGGATTGTGGGGCCTGATGCCGCTGTACTTCGCGGCCCTGCGAAACGTGCCGCCCGGCGAAATCCTGGCGCAGCGGGTCGTCTGGTGCGGCGTCTTCCTCGCCGGGTTACTCACCCTCACCCGCCGCTGGCCCGACCTGATCCGTAACCTCCGATCGCGCCGGGTTTTCGTCACATTCCTGGCGACGTCGCTGCTGCTGTCCGTCAACTGGCTGACGTACATCCACGGCGTCACGACCCGGCAGACCGTCGAGACGAGCCTGGGCTACTTCATCAACCCGCTGTTGAACGTCGCCCTGGGGATGGTGTTCTTCCGCGAACGGCTGCGGCCGCTGCAACTGGCCGCGCTGGCGCTGGCGGGCTTGGGCGTACTTAACCTCGTGGTCGCGGCCGGGCACCTGCCGTGGATCGCCCTTTCGCTGGCCACCTCGTTCGCCCTGTACGGGCTGATCCGCAAGACGGCCCCGGCCGACGCCTTCCTCGGGCTGACGATTGAGACGTTCATTCTAATGCCGCCGGCGCTGGGCTTCGCCGCCTATCTGGCGGCGACCGGCGGCCTGCACTTGGGCACCGACGGGCCGCAAACGGACGCGCTGCTGGCCGTGAGCGGCGTCGTCACGGCCGTGCCGCTGCTGCTGTTCGGCGTCGCGGCCCATCAGCTCCGCCTCTCGACGCTCGGGTTCCTCCAGTACCTGGCGCCGTCCGTGCAGTTCCTGTTGGCCATTACGGTGCTGGGCGAACCGATGGCCCCGGAGAAGTGGGCCAGCTTCGCCTGCATCTGGGTCGCCTTGGCCGTGTACTCGTTCGATGCCGGGCGCGGGTTGCGCCGGTCCGATTCCGCCGCGCCGGCGCGACGACCCGGCCGCCGGCGGCCGCGGGCCGTCAGTCGAACAGGTTCAGCCGGGTGACCGCGATCTGCCCGCGAAAGCACACGTCCACGTCGCGGCCCGGCGTCCGCAGCCGTCCGTGGTAGTTGCCGTCGTAGTACAACTTGCCGCCCTCGTCCCGGAAGCTCAGCGGCAGCGGGTGCGGGTCGAGCCGGCATCGCACGGCCTCGGGGTCCGGGGCACCGGGCGGCGGGTGCGGCAGGTTGACGTTCCAGAACACTCCCGGCTCCCACGGCTCGGCCAGCAGCTCGGGCAGCAGCCGCCGCACCCAGCGGGCGGCCCGTGGCCAGTCGTACTCCAGCTCCCGCCGCTTGAAACACGAGAAGGCGATGCCCGGCCGGCCGTGCAACACGGCCTCGCGGACGACCGATACGGTCCCCGACAGGTACACGTCCGCCCCGAGGTTGCCGCCGGCATTGATCCCCGCCAGGACCCAGTCGAAGTCGGGGCAGTAGCGGTGCAGGGCGACTCGCACGCAGTCGGCCGGCGTGCCGTGGACGGCCGCCCGGCCGTCGCCGCGGAGTTCGACGACGATCGGCTCCTGGGTCGTCACCCGGTGGCTGCACCCGGAATGGGCCGCGACCGGAGCCACCACGCAGACCTCCCCGAGTCCCGACGCGGCCTCGGCGAGCGCCGCCAAGCCGGGCGCGTCAATGCCGTCGTCGTTGCTGAGCAGGAGCTTCATGCCGTCGGCCGGTGGTTACGGATGGACATGCTAGGGATATGGGAAGTGGCCGCGCAAGAAAACGGGGCGGCGGGAGCCGCCCCGATGAGTTCGTCCCGGGATTGGCCGGTCACTCGCCCGCGCCACCCTCGGCGGCCGCTTCTTCGCCCTCGTCCCCGCCGCCCTTGGACGCCCGCCGCTTGGCCGCCAGCTTCGACCGCTCGTTCCGCCCCGGCCCGATGCCGTGCTCCTCTTCGTACTTGTAGCCGAGTTCGATCAACTGGCGAATGCGGCTGCCGCCCTTCTTGCCCGCGGTCACGTGCTGGTCGTGCGTGCCGCCGCGGGTCCGCCGCGACCGCTGTTCGGTCCCGCCGGCCGAACCGGGCTGCGCCCCGTTGGCGGTCTGGGTCGCGCCGCCCTGGGCCGACGTGCCGGCCTCGTCGCCCTCGGACTGGTCGGCCCCGGCCGACTCGCGGTTGGCACCGGCCATGACCCGGGCGTGGCTACCCTTGCGGCCGGCCTCGGCCGCCTCCTCACTGCTAAACTCGTGGGCCGCCCCTTTTTCGTGGGAGGCGTGCCCGCCCTCACTGGCGATCTCCCGCTGCCGCTCCTCGTCCATGCCGGCGAAGCCTTGGTGCCCTTTGTCCGCCATCGCGTCACCTCGGAACTTATGAGACAGGCCGGAGTCGAAGCCTCAGGCGCTCCGCGCGGAGCGCATTGCGATAATCCGCAAACGCTGTGCCACCGGTAGGGTTGCGTTTATTGCTCTGGCTGAACAGGCATCGCCGGCCGCGGCGGGTCCGCCTCCGAGTGGGACGGCTGACATGCGGTAGCCGCATCCGGTTGGGCCACCAGACCTTCGCAACAATGGATGACGCCCATCCCGCCGCATTCGCCGCACGGCTGCCTCACACCGCCAATCTCCAGCACCTTCGTTCCGTGGCAGACCGGACAAATCATGACCACTCCTGCGCTACGGTGACGGAACCCAAACTCGCTGGCCGCCGACCACGGTACGCTACTTGCATCGAATGACACGCAGCAAGTCATCGCGGAGGCTACCGTGACCGACACCAGTGTAACGAAAGTGAAATCCGCCTTCTCGCCGCACGGCCCGAGCGGGCAAAAATACCTGGCCTCCGGCGTCCACGTCGCCATGCGGTTGTGGGAAAAGGAGCCGCCCGGCAAGGCCAAACCGGCAGCGCGACGCGACTACGAAACCGTCGGCTACGTCCTCGCCGGACGCGCGGAACTGCACATCGAGGGCCAATTGGTGCTTCTGGAACCCGGCGACTCGTGGGTGGTGCCGGGCGGGGCGGAACACGCATACAAGGTGCTGGAGACGTTCACGGCCGTGGAGGCGACGGCCCCGCCGGCCCACGCCAAGGGGCGCGACGAATAGCCCGGACGATTGCTTCGCACGGCCCGGCCTCCCTACACTGGTAAGGGGCCGGGCCGTGTTCATTTGTCCGCCGGCCCGATCTACACCCAGGAGTCTGCCCGGTGAAGTCAGCGGCGGTCCGTCCGACGAATCTGCTCGCCCTGCGGGAAAGCGGCTGGAAGTCCAAGACGGTCAAGCGGGAGATCCGCGACAACTTTCTGCGCATGCTCCAGGCCGGCGAGGAACTGTTCCCCGGCATCATCGGATACGAAAACACCGTCATCCCGGAGATCAACATCGCCCTGATCGCCGGCCACGACATGCTCTTCCTCGGCGAGAAGGGGCAGGCCAAGAGCCGCCTGATGCGGTCGCTCGTCCGCTTCCTCGACGACGCCATCCCGTACCTCGACATCGCCGGCTCGCCGGTCCACGAAGACCCGGAGAAGCCGATCACCACGGCCGGCAAGCGGCTGGTCGCCGACACGCCACCGGAGCGGGTACCGATCGCCTGGTGGCGGCGGGAACAGCGGTACGCGGAGCGGTTGGCCCCGGGGACGAAGTTCGCCGACATCATCGGTGAGATCGATCCGGCCAAGCTGGCCGGCGGCACGAGCATGGCGTCCGAGGAGGCGCTACACTTCGGCCTCATCCCCCGCATGCACCGCGGCGTCTTCGCCATGAACGAGGTGCCCGAGCTGGACGAGCTGATCCAGGTCGGCCTGTTCAACATCCTCGAAGAGCGCGACGTGCAGATCCGCGGCTACCCGATCCAGTTCGACCTCGACGTCCTGATCCTGTTCTCCGCGAATCCGTCCACGTACAACCGCTCGGGCAAGGTCATCCCGCAGCTCAAGGACCGCATCGGCTCCCTGGTGCAGACGCACTACCCGCTCGACCGGCCGACTGGCATCGAGATCATGGAGCAGGAGGCGGCCGTCGAGCTGGACGGCGCCTACCCGGTCCAGGTG
>DASXAN010001582.1:0-1968 GCA_036406755.1 Gemmataceae bacterium | reverse complement strand
CGGGCGTCGAGGTGCAGACGGTCTACGACCGGACCGAGCTGGTGGACCAGGTCATCGACACGGTGCGCAAGAACCTGTTCGAGGGCGGACTGCTGGTCGTCGCGGTGCTGTTCCTCTTCCTGGGCAACCTGCGGGCGGCGTTCATCGTCGCTCTGGCCATCCCCCTGTCGCTGCTGTTCGCCTTCAGCGGGATGCTGCGCTTTGGCATCGCCGCCAGCCTGCTGAGCCTGGGGGCCATCGACTTCGGCCTGGTCGTGGACAGCTCGGTGGTCATGGTCGAGAACTGTGTGCGGCACATTGCCCACGGCGACCTGCGGCGCAAATCGAAGCTGGAAATGGTGCGGGACGCCGCGGTCGAGGTCCGCAAGCCGACGCTATTCGGCGAACTCATCATCATGACCGTCTACCTGCCGATCCTGACGCTGGAGGGGATGGAGGGCAAGCTGTTCCGGCCGATGGCCCTGACGGTCATTTTCGCACTGGCCGGGTCCATGGTCCTGTCCATGACGCTGATGCCGGTGCTGGCGAGCCTGTTGCTACCGCGGAAGATTGACGAACGGGAGCCGCTGCTGATGCGGCTCGCCCTGGCGCTGTACCGCCCGGTGATGCGGTTTTCGATGAACCACAAGTTGGCCGTGGTCGGCTTCGCCGCGTGCGTGCTGGTGGTCGCGTTCGGCATGATCGCCCCGAACCTCGGGTCGGAGTTCGTGCCGCGGCTGTCCGAGGGGGCCATCTGCATCAACGTCGTCCGGCTGGCGGGGACGGACCTGGACGAATCCATCCGGGCCAACACGCGGCTGGAAAAGGCGGTCCTCGCCGCCTTCCCCGATGAAGTGGAACACGTCTGGAGCCGGGTCGGCACGGCCGAGGTGGCGACCGACCCGATGGGGGTGGAACTGACGGACGTCTTCATCACCCTCAAACCGCGGACGCACTGGACCAAGGCCCACACCCAGGCCGACCTGACGGAGTTGATCGAGAAGGAGCTGCGGGACATCCCCGGCCAGAAGCTGTCGTTCTCGCAGCCGATCGAGCTGCGGATCAATGAAATGATCTCCGGCGTGCGGTCGGACGTGGCCGTGAAGCTGTTCGGGGACGACTTCCCGACGCTGACGGCCAAGGCCAAGGAAGTCGAGGCGGCGCTGCGGGACGTCCCCGGCGTCGCCGACCTCGCCGTGGAGCAGATCACCGGCCAGCCGGTCTTGCAGGTGCGGATCAAGCAGGATGAAATCGCCCGCTACGGCGTCCCGGCCCAGGCCGTGCTGGACCTGGTGGAGTCGGTCGGCAGCAAGCCGCTGGGCGAGGTCGTGGAGGGGCAGGTTCGGTTCCCGCTGGTTGTGCGGGTGCCCGAGGCGTACCGGAAAAGCCCGCAAGCGATCGGCGAAATGCTGGTGTCGGCCCCGTCCGGCGACCGCATCCCGCTGGCGCGGCTGGCGGACATCGACGTGGTCGAGGGGCCGTCCACGATCACCCGCGAATGGGGCCAGCGCCGCATCACCGTCACGTGTAACGTGCGGGGCCGAGACCTGGGCACGTTCGTGGCCGACGCCCAGCGGGCCGTGGCGGACAGGGTTGCCATGCCGCCGGGCCGCTACCACGTCGAATGGGGCGGCCAGTTCGAGAACCTGCAACGCGCCCGGACGCGGCTGATGGTCGTCGTGCCCGTGTCGTTCGTCATGATCTTCGGCCTGTTGTACCTGACCTACCGCAACCTGGTGGACGCCCTGCGGGTGTTCACCGGCATCCCGTTCGCGTGGGTCGGCGGCATCGTCGCCCTGTGGCTGCGGGACATGCCGTTTTCCATTTCGGCGGCGGTCGGGTTCATCGCCCTGTCCGGCGTGGCCGTGCTGGACGACATGATTCTCGTCTCCTACGTCCGGCAGCTCCGGCAACGCGGCCTGTCGCTGGACGAGGCGGTGAGCCGGGCGGCTGTGACCCGACTGCGGCCGGTGCTGATGACGACCCTGG
>DASXAN010001581.1:0-3186 GCA_036406755.1 Gemmataceae bacterium | reverse complement strand
CGACGACGTCTTCCAATGCGACAACGAATCGAAGCGGCACGGGGCCGCCCACGAACTGTCGTTGGAGGAGTTGGCCGACCTGCTCGTGTACGTGAAGTCGCTTTGATCGCAATGCGTGCGGCCGCTACTCCTGCGCGTGCGTCCGCCCGAAGGCCACGTCGAACTCGCTCAGCATGGGAACCAGCATCGCCAGCACGGCGAACGTGAACGGCACCGCGACCGCCAGGAACGGCATCAGCGGCGGGGCCGACGCCTGTGACCCCGGCTGCGCCACCAGCACGTTGGTCACGCAGTAGAACATGAGCACCGGCAGCAGGATGCTCGCCAGCGTCAGGGCCGGCGTCGGCCGGTCCGCGCTCAGCACCCACCACAGCCCGCCGATCCCCACGATCAAGAACAGCGAGAAGCTAAGGAACTGGTACTCGAACGCCCCCGGGTTGATCAGGATCAGGTAGATGCAAATCATCGTCCCGACGGACAGGAAGAACACCGTCCCCAGGGCGTTGGTGACCGCCTGCCGGCTGTTGACGTTCCGCAAGGCGACGTGGATGCCGAGGATGAGCACGAACGCGAACAGCACCACCAGCCCGCCGACCACGGCGGCGAGGGCCGCGGCGTTCATGCCCGGGCCGCGCCACACGGCGTTCGCCGGCGGCGTCGCCAGCGCCCCGTAAACCGCGTAAACGCCGGCCAGGATCAGCGGCGGCAGCAGGAATTCCTTCGTGTTGTACAGGATGCCGCCGATCTTGCCGAAGATGAACTCCCGCGGCGTCAGGTCGGTGGCCAACAGCAGGTCCAGCGACCGCCCGTCCCGCTCGGACGTGATGGCCGTCGTCGACTGGGCGGCCAACAGGAGCAGGCTCAGGACGGTGACGGGCAACAGACCGTAGCCGGCCGCGAACGGGACCCGCTGGCCGGCCAGGAGCGGGGCCAACGCGGCGTAGGCGATCAGCACGACGACCACGAAGTATGCCAGCTTGACCACCAGCGGCCGACGGCCGTAGGCCCGGGTGCGGATTTCCCGCCACAGAACGGGGTTCGGCCAGACGCGGCGGGCGGCCCCGGGGGCGGCGTGGGCCTTGGCCCGGTCCTTCGCCTCCTCCTCCTCCGGCGTCTCCCGCTGGATGATCGGCTCCCCGCCCGGGTTCCAGTCCCGCAGCTTGTACAGCCCCCAGGCGTTCAGCAGCACGCTCCACACGACCATCACAATGACGTAGCCGTACACCGGCGGGAAGTGCCCCGCCGGGCGGCCCGCCTCCAGCGTGCTCAGCAGCGCCCGGACGGGGTCGAGCCATGTCTGCACGGTCGGCCAGTCCACGGCCGCCAGGGCCGGGACATACGCCAGCAGCCCGAGTGCCTCCACGGCAACCACGTAGAGGACGAGTGCGAGGACCGACAGGGCCAGCGATTGGAACGTCTTGTCTCGCCACAGGGCGATCAGGCCGCCGAGCGACCCGGCCGCGACCGCCGTCGCCAGCAGCACCAGCCAGGCGTTGAGCACCTGCGCCGGATTAATCCCACCTAGCAGCAAGAGCAGGGCCAGCACCGGCAACATGCCAAGGAGCGTCAGCGCGATCGGCAGCAGGCTGCCGAGCAGCTTGCCCAGCACGATCTCGGCGTCGGTCATGTCGGTCAGCAACAGCAGCACGAACGTCCGCCGGTCTTTCTCCCGGGCGACGGTGCTGGCGGCCGACAGCGCGGCGAAAAAGGCGACCAGGGTCAGCGCGACGACGGTGAAGAGCTGAAAGAGGAGCAGGCCGAAGCGGGCGGTCTGGCCCAGGGTCGGCTCGCCGCCGACGCCGCCGGTGGCCAGCCAGGCGGTCACGCCCAGGGTCCAGAGCAGGCCGAGGGCGGCGGCCCGGCCGCCGTAGTGGGCGGCCCGCCGGGGGACGGTCAGGAACTCACGCGCGAAGATCGGCCCGAGCACGAACCGCGTCCTTTGACTGGCGGGCGGGCGTTCCCTATTCTTCGTCCCAACCCCGCCCGAGGTTCGCCCCCCGCCCGGGGGAATGGTTATTATGGAAACCTCCCGGCGAAGGACCAACGAGGGGGCGGATGCGCGTCCTAGTGATCGACGTTGACGGCCTCCAGCCGGCGTACCTCGGCCCGTACGGGTGCGAGTGGGTGCCGACGCCGACGCTCGACCGATGGGCGGCGGACGGGATCGTGTTTGACCAGCACTTCGCCGACTGCCCGGACGCGGCGACCCGGCCCGGCTGGCGGGCCTGCCGACATGCCCTGGCCCCCGGGCCGGCCGACACGGACTTCCTTGCCGACCTGCGGGCAGCTGGCGTCCGCACGGCCCGCGTCGGCCCGCCGCGGCCGGCGGAGGGCTGGGAAATCGATGTGCCGGCCGAGCGCCCCGCCGACGACCCGCTGAGCCTGAAACCCACCCGGCGGGTCGTCCGGCAGGCGATCGAACAACTCGGCGACGCGACGAACGCTCTGTTGTGGGTCGAGGTCGATGCATTGCTCCCGCCCTGGCAACCGCCCGAGGACGCGCTGGCCGAGGCGTTCGCCGACACCGCGGACGAGGAAACCGACGAGCCGTTGGAGCGGTGGGTGGACGATCTGCCCGAGCAGATTGCGGGCGACGATGACCGGACGTTTGCCCGGCTCCAGCGGACCTACGCCGCCGCGGTCGCCACGTTCGACGTGAGCGTGGACAAACTCCTCACCGACTGCACCAAGCGCGGCTGGGGTGACGAAGCGGCCTGGATACTGACGGCCGGCCGCGGCTTCCCGCTCGGGGAACACGGTGCGGTCGGGTTCACGGTCGCCCGGCTGCACGAGGAGTTCGTCCACCTGCCGCTGATGGTCTGCTGGCCGCACGCCGAACACGCCGGACTGCGGGTGAGTGCGTTAACACAGCCGGCGGACCTCGGGGCGACGCTGCGTGAGTTGTTCGGCCTGCCGTTCGCGGACAGCGGCGACCTGTGGGCTGGCCGCAGCCTGGTGAGTCTCGCCCGCGGCGGCGACGTACCGGTTCGCGGTCGCGCCGTCAGCGGGCTGCGGGTCGTCGGCGGGATGCTCTGGGGAGTGCGGTCGGCCGGCTGGTATCTGATGCTGGACGACCGCCCGGACGGCGAGCGACAGCTGTTCGTGAAGCCGGACGACCGCTGGGAGGTGAACGACGTGCGGCCGCGGAATCAGGAGCTGGCGGAGGAGATGGAACGCGAGTTCCGG
>DASXAN010001580.1:0-8680 GCA_036406755.1 Gemmataceae bacterium | reverse complement strand
CCATCGTACCGGACGGGGTGGCCCGACTCCAGCAGGTAACCGGTTGGCGTCCCGGCTTCGGCCGGTCTTCGCGAAGACCGGCCGAAGCCGGGACGCCAACCGGTTACCTGCTGGAGTCGGGCCACCCCGTCCGGTACGATGGCGTCCACCCCCGCTCCGCACTCCGTCCGATCGCCCCAGAGGTGGACCATGGCCGACCGCCCGCCGACCCCGGCCGAGCCGCGGACGCTGACCGTGCTCAACCGCTACGCCACGTTGCTGCGGGCGGTCAAGAAGCTGAAGTGACCGCCCCGCCCGGGCGGGCGGGCGGTCGACCTGACACGGCGGAGGGCATCCATGAGCCTCCGGTTCTTCCTGCGGGAACTCCTGTCGGATGCGGTCCTGTGGCTGGCCCCCGCGGCCGTGGTCACCGCCGCGCTGTGCACCTGGCTCGCGGTCACCTGGCCGGGCGGCCTGCCGGCCCCGGAGTTCGGGGTGTTCGTCTTGCCGTTCGGCGTGATGTACGCCCTGCTGCTCCTGGTCCTGGCGTTCGCCTCCGACGTCGGCCCGGAGGCCGAGTCCCGCGGCGACCTCGACCGCCTGCTCGGGCGGAAGCGGACGGTCGGGTTCCTCACCCGGTGCCGCGGCGGCGGGGTGCGGCGGTTCGCGCGGGCGTCGGCCGGCCGGCCGCGGCCGGCCGACGACGTGCTCGACCGGCTGCTGCGGGCCAAGCACGACCAGGCCGACCAATTCCGGAAGGCACCGTGACCCGGCGGGCCGGGCGGAGGCGGTGCGATGGCGGACCGGGTGGCGGACGTCGTGGTGGCCGGGGCCTGCGGGTCGCTGGCGGCGGAGAAGCTGGCCGCCCGCCTTCGACCGGCCGCAGACGGACGCCGGCCGGAAACAAAACGGGGCGCGGAAGGGGTTGTCCTTCCGCGCCCCGGCGGTTGCTCTGCTCTGATGGCCTTACGCCGACGCGGCCCGCTTGCGGCGGCGGATGGTCCAGCCGAGGCCGAGCCCGGCCAGCCCGGTCAGGGCCAGGGTGGCCGGCTCCGGCACCGGGGTGAACGTCAGCGACAGCGTGTGCCCGGTGGTGTCCAGGCTCCAGCCGAACGACCCGCCGGCGGTGGCGTTCAGGAACCCGGTCGTGTTGAAGGCGGTCGCCGCGTCCAGGGCGGCCGCGTCGGCCGGGCCGGCGTAGGTGCCGGCCCACGTTACCGCCGGCCAGGAGTACGACTTGGTCGGGTCGAAGTTCGCCATTTGGCCGGCCACGTCATTGCCGGCGGTGGTCGGGTTGACCAGCGTCTGCAGGGCGACGGTCAGCTTGTGGGCCGGGTCGGCCGCCCAGGCGAAGTTGCCGCTGGTCACCGCCGAGCCGATCTGCCGCACGGCCTTGACCAGGCCCCAGCCGCTGACGCGGCCGTCGGCGTCCGGGGTCGGGCCGGCGTCGCCGGTGGCGTCGTTCATCGCCAGGACGTAGTTCGACACACCGCTCGGGCCGAACGTGAAGGCGCCGAAGGACGCCGAGCCCGGGCTGTTGCCGGCCTGGAAGCGGCCGCCGTTGACGGTGACGACCGGCACCCCGTAGGTGCCGCCGCCCTTGACCAGGGCACCGAAGTCCGCGACCAACGTCGCCGTGCCGCCGTTGGTGGAGTCGTACACCAGGCCGTTGTTGACCAGGAGGCCGCCGGCCACGGTCGCGCTCTTGCCGTTGAGGTCGATGATCGCCCCGAGCTGGCCGGCCGATGCCGGCGTGCCCAGAAACGTCCGGCTGCCGCCGCCGAACGTCAGTTGGCTGGCCCCGGTGTTGACCAGCTTGTTGGCGCTGGCGAACCCGCCGGGGGCGTTGGCGATGTTCACCACCCCGGACGACTGGAAGTCCGAGGCGTTGACGGTCGTGCCCGTCCCGGTCGTCGCCCCGATCGTCACCGACCCGCTGGGCTGGTTGGTGAACCCGTTGAAGGCGACCGGGGTCGCCAGCCCGGCGGCGACCCGCAGGGTGCCGCCGTTGGCGAAGTTGACGAACTGGTCGGACCCGCTGTTGGAGGTGACGGTGACCGAGGGCAGGGTGGTGACGCCGGCGAACCGGGCGCCGCTGGCGCCGGTGGCGAAGGTGCCGGCCCCGCCCAGGAAGCCGCCCGAGAGGGCGCCGCCGTTGAGGGTTTCCGTCTGCCCGGCCGCCACGGCCAGCGTCCCACCGCCCAGGGTGAACGACTTGGCCGTCGTCCCCGTCCCCGTGTAGTTGAGGGTGGCGAACGCGCTGCCGATGGTCACCGGCCCGGTCCCCAGGGCGGCGTCGCCGGCCACCGAGAGGGTGCCGGAGTTGATGGTCGTCCCGCCGGAATAGGTGTTGGCGCCGGTCAGGGTGAGCGTCCCGGTCCCGACCTTGGTCAGGCCCAGGGCGCCGGTCGACCCGTCCACGATGGTCCCGCCGAACGTCGTCGAGGTGTTGTCCGTCCCGACGGTCAGCGTGGCGGCGAGGGGCGAGTTGTTGTTCACCGTCCCGGCGGCCCCGCTCAGGGAGCCGACGGACGTGTTGCCCTGGATCGACAGGGTGCCGCCGGTCATGCTCACCTGGCCGGTGACGACGTTGGTGCCGGCGGACGGCTCGGTCAGGACGAGGTTGCTGATCTGCTGCTGGGCGGTGGACCCGCCCGTCCCGCCGGTGAAGCCGAAGAAGGCGGTCGGCCCGACGGTGCCGGCGATGTTCAGCGGCAGGGGGGCGGACGTGAACGTGGTCCCGCCCTGGGTCAGCGCGACGACGGCGTTGGTGCCATCGTAGGTGATGACGACGTTGGTCGGCAGGCCGATCAGGCCGGCGTTCACCGTCCCGGTGGGGGTGTACAGGGTGCCGTTGGGGGCCTGGCCGTTGGACAGCACCTTGAGCCCGCTGCCGACGCCGCCGTTGGTGTTCGGCGGGAAGATGTTGAGGGCCACGGCGGCGCTGGGGGTGATGCCCGCGTAGGCGAGGGCGCCGCCGGCCGCGCCGACCGCGGTGAGCCCCTGGTTCTGGAAGCCGACGGTGAACCCGTCGGCCGGCGTCGCGGAGGTGGCCGTGTTGTTGTAGGTGAAGCTCAGGGTGAACGGGCGGGTGGGCACGGCCGTGTTGAACCAGGCGCTGCCGGCCCCGTTGGCGGTGTTGGGGGTGAGCTGGAGCACGTTTTGGGCGGGGAACAGGGCGGTGCCGTTGGCCGTCCAGCCGGTGCCGGTGCCGCCGAACCCGGACACGACCGGCGGGGCCGTCACCACCAGCGTCCCGCCGGTGATGGCGACGTTGCCGGTGCCCAGGGCGCCCGCGGCGGCGGCGTTCACCACGCCGGCCGATACCGTGATCCCGCCGGTCAGGCCGGCGTTGTTGCCGGTCAGGGACAGTGCCCCGGGGCCGGTCTTGGTCAGCCCCTGGGTGCCGGCCAGCGGGACGGCCACCGTGGCCGTGAGCCCCGCCTTGTTGACGGCGACGGACGGGCCGCCGGCGTTGTTCAGCGTCAGCGGGTTCGTGCCGCCGATCGTCCAGCCGAAGGCGTTCGCCGGGTTGTCGAACACCAGCGCCCCGATGGTGCGGGGGGTGTCCAGGTTAACGGTGGCGTTGCCGCTCAGGCCGGTGGCGAACGTGGCGGTGTTGTTGGCCCCGTCGGCGACGGTCCCGCCCGCCCAGTTGGTCGTCGTACTCCAGTTGAAGGTGCCGCCGGCGGTCTGGCTCCAGGTCCCGCTGCTCTGAGCGGCCGCCACCCCGGGCAGGGCGGCGACGGCCAGGGCGGCCGCGAGCAGCCGCGACCGCGCCGGGCCGGCGCCTCCGCGGGCGGCCGTCGTTCGCCGGGTGGCAGGGCAGTATGATTCCATGGAGAGCAACTCCTGATCCTAAGAACGATGACGAATCGGTGCCGCGGCCCGGGCCGGACGGACCGGCCGCCGCTCATCGCAACCCGGCTGCGGGCGGGTGTCAGCCCGCACCGCCGCCGGGGGTCGTGCTCGCTCCTCTGAACTCACCGGCCGGCCCAGGGGCCGGGCGGTCACTTCCCGGCCCGCTTGCGGCGACGGATCACCCAGCCGAGGCCCAGCCCGGCGAGTCCGGTCAGGGCCAGGGACGCCGGCTCCGGGACGGCGTACACGATGTTCAGGTTGTGGTTGGCCAGGTCCAGCTGCCACCGGAACGTCGCCGTCGGGGCGATCGGGTTGGCGAACGGGGCGTTGTTCGCGTCCCCGGCCGTCAGGAACGTCGTCGACTGCGTCAGCACGTTCTCGTCCGTCGGCCCGGTGTACGACCCCTCCCAGTGCACCAGGTTCCACACGTAGCCCTGGGTCGGGGTGAAGTTGGCCATCGGCCCGAAGTTGTCCGTCCCGGCCGGCGTCGGGTTCATCAGCGTCTGCAGCGCGATCGTGAACTTGTCGGTCGGCGTGGCCGTGAACGTGAAGTTGCCGGTCGTCGGGAACGGCACCGACTGCTGGAACGCGTACAGCTGGCTCCAGCCGCTGACCGGGTCCCCGGTCGGCCCGGCCGTGCCGGTGGCGTTGTTGATCTCCCACCCCAGGCTGTTCAGCCCGTTGGACTGGCTGGCCCCGGTGAACGTCCACTGCCCGCCCCGGGCCTGGCCGGGGCTGTTGCCGGCCTGGAACCGGCCGCCGTTGACGGTGACGACCGGCACGCCGTACGTGCCGGCCCCCTTGATCAGCCCGCCGTAGTCGGCCACCAGGGTGGCGACGCCGCCGTTGGTCGAGTCGTAGATCAGCCCGTTGTTGACCAAAAGGCCGCCGGCGACGGTGGCGTTCCTGCCCTTCAGGTCGATGATGGCCCCGAGCTGGCCGGCCGTGGCCGGCGTGCCCAGGAACGTGCGGCTGCCGCCGCCGAAGGTGAGCGGGGCGGTGCCGGCGTTGACCAGCTGGTTGGCGCTGCCAAACCCGCCGGGGGCGTTCGGGATGGTCAGGGTGCCGGACGACTGGAAGTTGGTCGCGCTGACGGTGCTGCCGGCCCCGGCGGCGGCCCCGATCGTGACCTGGCCGGTCCCCTGGTTGGTGAACCCGTTGAACGTCACCGGGGCCGCCAGCCCGGCGGCCACCCGCAGGGCCCCGCCGTTGGTGAAGTTGACGAACTGGTCCGACCCGCTGTTGGACGCCACGGTCACCGACGGCAGCGTGGTGACGTTGGCGAACTGGGCGCCGCCGGTCCCGGTGGCGAACGTACCGGCCCCGCCCAGGTAGCCGTTGGAAATCTGGCTGCCATTGAGGGTCAGCGTCGCCCCGAGGTTGACCGCCAGCGTGCCGCCGTTGAGAACGAACGACCGGGCCGTCGAGGTCGAGCCGACGTAGCCGAGCGTGCCTGACGGGCCGACGGCCACCGGGCCGGTGCCGAGGGCGGAGTCCCCCCACACCACGAGAGTGCCGCCGTTGACGGCCGTCCCGCCGGAGTAGGTGTTCGCACCGGACAGGATCAGCGTCCCGGGGCCGGTCTTGACCAGAGCGCCGGCGGCGCTGCCGTCCTGGATCGTCCCGGCGTAGTTGGCGGAGCTGCCGCCGTTCACGGTCAGCGTATTGCCGTTGAGCACCAGTGTGCCGCCGGTCCCGGCGAGGGAGGCGAAGGTCGGGTTCACGCCGGCGCCCAGGTGCAGCGTGCCGCCGTTGATCGTCACGGGCGAAGACGTTCCGAAGCCGGTCGCATCGTTCAGGTTCAGCGTGCCGGCCGCCAGGACCACGCCGTTGAAGGCGGAGATGCCCGGCGACGGCCCCGCGACGGTCAGCGAGCCGGGGCCGTCCTTGGTGAACGTGTAGGCCACCGAACCGGTGCTGAGCCCCGCGATCGTCATGGCCATGCCGGCCCCGGTGTTCAGGGTGACGCTGCCGACGAGGCTGACGGTGCCGACGGCCAGCGTCGTCGGCACGTAGGACGCGGTCACGTACAGCGGGTAGTGGCCGACCATCAGTCGCCCAACGTCCCGCCGGCGGGAGACCGCACGTCGATGGTCGGGTCGGCCGGGACGACGACGTTGTTGGCAAAGGTCTGTGCCGCCTCGCCGGCGTACCCAATCCCGAGCCGGAGCGTGCCGCCCCACATGGAGATCCACCCGTTGCCGAGCGGGTTGCTCGTCGCCGTGCGGCTGACGGCCAGGACCCCGGATTGCACGTAGATCGGGCCGGTGATGGTGTTGTCGCCGGTCAACACCAGCGTGCCGGTGCCGCTCTTGGCGAACCCCTGGTTCGCGACCAGGGGGGCGGCGATCGTGACCGTGGGGGAGTAGACGTCGGTGACGTAACCGACCTGAATCTCTAGACCGGTGTTCGCGCTGGTCGGGCTCAGCGTCAGCGGGTTGGTGCCGGCGATCGTCCAACCGAGCGTCGACCCGCTATCGAACACCAGCTTGTTGATCGTGCGGGGCGTTTCCAGGTTGACGGTGACGCCGCCGGTCAAGCCGACCCAGAAACGGGCGGTCCCATCCGTCCCGTCGGCGACCGCCCCGCCGGACCAGTTGGCCGGGTCGCCCCAGTTGTACGTCCCGCCGGTGGTGGTGATCCAATTCCCGTTCTGGGCCGCCGCGACGGCTGGGATCAGTCCGACGGCGGCAACGGCCAGGATGATGGCGGGCAAACGCGGTTGGCGCGGATGATTCACGTCATGGCTCCTGGGCCGGGACGGCCCCGGCGGACGACTTGACCTCAGCAGGCGGGCCGCCGACGTGCGGCGGTGGCACGGACCGTGCCGCCGGAAGGCGGATACCTTATCGGGGTCGGCGGGCGGTGTCAAACGCGAACCCGGGATTTCCGCCGCCGGTACGCCGCCCAGCCGGCGGCGGTCGCCCCGAGCAGGGCGAGCGTGGTCGGCTCCGGGACCGGGGTGAAGGTCAGGGACAGGGTGTGGCCGCCGGCGTCCAGCGCCCAGCCGAAGGAGCCGCCGTTCGTCGGGTTGAGGAACCCGGTGGTGTCGAACGCCGTGGCCGCGTCCAGCGCCGCCGCATCGGCCGGCCCGGTGTACGTCCCGGCCCAGGTGACGGCCGGCCAGGCGTACGAGCGGGTCGGGTCGAAGTGGTCCATCGACCCGGGCACGTCGGCCCCGGCGGTCGTCGGGTTGACCAGCGTGTCGATGGCCACGCTCAGCTTGTGCGCCGGGTCGGCCGTCCAGACGAAGTCGCCGCTGGTGTCCGTCGGGCCGACCTGCCGCACCGCCTTGATCAAACCCCAGCCGCTGACATGGCCGTCCGCGTCCGGGGTCGGGCCGGCGGTGCCGTCGGCGTCGTTCATGGCCAGGAGGTAGCCGGAGACGCCGCCGGGGCCGAAGGCGACGGAGCCGAACTCGGCCTTGCCCGGGCTGTTGCCGGCCTGGAACCGGCCGCCGTTGACGGTGACGACCGGCACCCCGTAGGTGCCGCCGCCCTTGATGAGGGCCCCGAAGTCGGCGATGAGCGTCGCCGTGCCGCCGCCGGTGGAGTCGTAGATGAGGCCGTTATTGACCAGCAGGCCGCCGGCCACGACGGCGTTGCGGCCGCCCAGGTCCACCACCGCCCCGAGCTGGCCGGCCGACGCCGGCGTGCCCAGGAACGTGCGGCTGCCGCCGTTGAAGGACAGCGGAGAGGTGCCGACGTTGGCCAGCTGGTTGGGGTTGTTGAACCCGCCGGGGGCGTTCGGGATGGTCACCACCCCGGAGGTCTGGAAGTCCGAAGCGCTGACCGTGCTGCCCGCCCCGGACGACGTGCCGATGGTGATCGAACCACTGCCCTGGTTGGTGAACAGGTTGAACGTCACCGGGCCGGCCACGCCCGCGGCCACCGTCAGCGCGCCGCCGTTGGTGAAATTGGTGAACGACCCCGGCCCGGTGACGTTGACCGTCGCGCTGCTCGCCGTCGTCACCCCGGTCAGGGACGCCCCGTTGACGACGTACCCCCCGCGGGCGAACCCGCCGTTGACCGCCGCCCCGTTCTGGAGCGTCAGGGTCGCGCCGGCTGCCACGGTCAATGTGCCGAAGACCAGGTCGATCCGTCGGGCCGTGGCCGTGCCGGCCACGTAGTTCAACGTGCCCGCCGGGCCGACGGTGACCGGGCCGGGACCGAGGGCGGCGTCGTTGGCCGCCTGGACGGTGCCGGCGTTGACCGTGATGCCGGACAGGCTGTTGAAGACG
The DNA here is from genome assembly GCA_036406755.1 of Gemmataceae bacterium. GTDB lineage: Bacteria > Planctomycetota > Planctomycetia > Gemmatales > Gemmataceae > DASXAN01. The sequence continues at coordinate 600 of DASXAN010001580.1, read as the reverse complement.
GTGGCGAAGGCGAGCGTGCCGGGGCCGGTCTTGGTCAGTCCGCCGGGGCCGAAGACGGCGCCGGTGAGCGTCAGCGTCGCCGCCGCCGACTCGACCTCGACCGCCCCGCTGTTGAGGGTGGAGTCGATCGCCTTGGCGGTGGCGGCGGTCGGCCCGCCGTAGGCGAACGTCCCGCCGTCCAGGACCAGGTCCCGCCCGACCGGGCCGAGGTTGCCGAGGCCGCCGTTACTGGTCACGTCCGTGACCCGGAACCGGCCCTGGGATATGGTCACCGACCCGCTCATGTTGGCGGCGTTGGTGGCGTCGGCGTTCTGGAACAACGTCCCGCCGCCGGTGATGCGGAAACCGCTGAGGACCGACTTCAGGGCGATGCCGTTGGTCAGCGTCACCCCCGGGTGGATGGTGATCAGGACTTCGGAGAACGTGGGGTTGGCGATCGTGGTCGCGTTGGCCGGGCTGAGCCAGGTCGAATCGCCGTTGACGGTGATAGCGGGGCTCGCACCTTCGAACGCCAGCGTGTCCGCGCCGGCGCCGGTGAAGTCGATCGTCCCGCCGCCCACGCTGGTCGTGATCTGGTTGACGCCGATCGTCTGCCCGGTC
>DASXAN010001579.1:0-5610 GCA_036406755.1 Gemmataceae bacterium | reverse complement strand
GCTCCGCTCCGCAGACTCCGCGTCGCGGCTAACCGCGGGGGGTGATGTGATGAAGCGCCATGTTGTTCTTGCCCTACTCGCCCTCGCCTCCCCGGCCGCGGCCCAGCCCCCCGACGCCCTCAACGAAGCGACCGAGCAGGCGCTGCGGGACGCCGCCAAGAAGGTCGCGCCGGCCGTCGTCCTGATCGAAACCACCGGCGGCACCGAGATGGTCGGCGGCGGCCGGCGGCCGATCCGCAAGGGCACCGGCCCGACCACCGGCCTGGTCGTCGCCGCCGACGGGTACGTCATCTCCAGCGCGTTCAACTTCGCCAACAAGCCGACCGGCGTGTTCGTCACGCTGCCCGGCCGCAAGGAGCGGCACGTCGCCAAGCTCGTCGCCACCGACCACACCCGGATGCTGACGCTCTTGAAGATCGAGGCGACCGACCTGCCGGTGCCGGAGGCCGCCCCGAAGGGCGACCTGAAGATCGGCCAGTGGGCCGTCGCCCTGGGCCGGGCGCTGGTGCCGAACCCGGACCTGCCGCCGTCGGTGTCGGTCGGCGTCGTCAGCGCGCTGGGCCGCATCTACGGCAAGGCGATCCAGACCGACGCCAAGGTGTCGCCGGTCAACTACGGCGGGCCGCTGGTGGACATCGACGGGCGGGTGCTCGGCGTGCTGGTCCCGGCGTCGCCGCGGGGCGAGGGGGACACGGCCGGCGTCGAGTGGTACGACTCCGGCATCGGGTTCGCCGTCCCGTTCGAGGACGTGCTCGCCGCCCTGCCCCGGCTGAAGGAGGGCAAGGACCTCCGCCGCGGCCGGCTGGGCATCGGCCAGAAGACGGCCGACCAGTACGGCGTCCCGCCGACCGTCGGCACCGTCGCCCCGGACTCGCCGGCGGCCAAGGCCGGGATCCAGTCCGGGGACGTGATCCTCGAGATCGACGGCAAGCCGGTCGCCCACTACACCGCGCTCCTCACCGCCCTCGGGCCGAAGTATGAGGGCGACGTGGTGTCGGTGAAGCTCCGCCGTGGCAAGGAGGAGATCAAGCTCGACGGGCTGAAGCTCATGGGCGACCTGGCCGCCCCGCCGACGGCGTTCCTCGGCGTCGTGCCCGTGCGAGATGATCCGGAGTTGGGCGTCGAGGTGCGGTACGTGTTCCCGAAGAGCCCGGCCGAAACGGCGGGCATCAAGCCGGGCGACCGGATCATGAAGGTCGGCCCGGCCGAGGCGAAGGAGTTGCGGCCGTTCTCCGGCCGGGACGCCATCATTGCCCTGCTCGACGGCCTGGCCCCGGCGACCGAGATCAAGCTCGAACTGAAGCGGAAGGACGGCAAGACGGAGACGGTCAAGGCGAAACTCGCCGCCATGCCGGACGAGGTGCCGGCCACGATGCCGCCCAACGACACGGTCAAGCGGGCCCTGGAGCCGCGGAAGCAGGTGCAGGTGCAGCGACCGACGGACGCGCGCCCCCGCCCGCAGGAGAAGAAGGACGACGACAAGAAGGACGAGAAGAAAGACGAAAAAGCGGCGAAGAAGGACGAGAAGAAGCCGGAAACCGGCCTCTTGGAGCGGACGACGCCGGCGAAGGACCACCAGTACTGGGTGTACGTGCCGAAGAACTACGACCCGAACGTCAGCCACGCCCTGGTCGTCTGGCTGCACGCGGCCGGGCACGGCGGCAAGGACGCCAACGACATGGTGTCGATCTGGCAGGACGTGTGCGAGGACCAGCACGTCATCCTGGTCGGGCCGAAGTCGGAGAGCGAAACCGGGTGGCTGGCCAGCGAGTCAGAGTTCGTCCAGGAGGCGGCCCGGGACGTGATTAAGGAGTACACCATCGACCGCCGGCGGGTGGTGGCCCACGGCATGGGCGTCGGCGGGCAGATGGCGTTCTACCTCGGGTTCAACGCCCGGGACCTCATCCGCGGGGTGGCGACGTCGGGTGCGGTGCTGGGGACGGCCCCGAAGCCGCCGGAGGCCGGGCAGCGATTGGCGTTCTTCGTCGTCGCCGGGGGCAAGGACCCGCTGGCGAAGGAGATCGCCGGCGTAAAGCCGCAGCTGGCCGAGCACAAGTACCCGGCCACGTTCCGCGAAGTGGCGGAGATGGGTAAGGAATACCTGGACCGCAAGACGTTCGACGAGCTGGCGCGGTGGATTGATTCGCTGGACAAGTTCTGAGCGGTGCGGAATGGGGCCCATAGGACTCATATGTCCCGTGAGCCCCATTCTCCTCTCACCTACTTCAATTCCACGTCCCAGTAAGCGCTGTCCAGGAACGCCTGCCAGGACCGGTATTTCTTCTGCGTCAGCTTCAGGTTCAGCACCGGGCTGCGCTTCGGCTTCTCCGGCTTGCGGATCAGCCCCATGTGCGCCTGCTTGGGCGTGCGGCCGCCCTTGCGGACGTTGCACGCCACACAGGCGCAGACGATGTTCTCCCAGGTGCTGCCGCCGCCCTGGCTCCGCGGGACGACGTGGTCCAGGCTCAGCTCGCTGGTCGGGAACTTCTTCCCGCAGTACTGGCACTGGTTGTGGTCGCGGGCGAAGATGTTCCGGCGGTTGAACTTCACCGTCTGCTTGGGCAGCTTGTCGTAGCCCAGCAGGCGGATGACCCGCGGCACCTGGATCTCGGTGTTCACCGTCCGCACCCAGTCGTCCTCCTCCTGGCGGAAGTTGTGCCGGCGGTACTCGCTCAGCTCCCGCCACGTCTCGAAGTCGTAGGTGGCGAACTGGCCGTCCTCCAGGCTGACGACCTCGGCCAGCTCCTTGAACAGCAGGCAGAACGCCCGCTTCACGGAGATGACGTGGACCGCCATGAACATCTTGTTCAGGACCAGGACGCTCGCCTCGAGCGCGGGTGTCAGGCTCGGTGTCATACGGGGCCCTTCTGCCGGAGGACTGTCCGGGGCGGGCCGGCGCCGTGGCCGGTCGTCCGCATCGCCGACTGCCGGGAACGACGCCCGGCGGCCGGCGGAGGTTCAGTGGCCGCACTTATCCTAGCAACCCACGTAGGGCGCACGCAAGGAACAGTCGGCGTCCGCCGGCCGGGTTCATGCCACTTTCACACCCATTGTAACGGCCGCGGCAATCGCCGCTTGCCGCTTGCGGCTTAGCGACTTTGCGACCGCAGCGCCCGCCCTAGCCGCCGCCGGGATCGCTCGCACGCCTCCCGCGGCCCGCTCACACGGACCGTCCACACCTCCAGCCGCGGCCCGGCGGTGGGATACGCCCAGCGGCGGGTGCGGCCGCCAGGGTAGACCAGCACCGCCCGCGGCGCCCCCAGTGCCGCGGCGTAGGCGAGCACCTGGTACACGTCCTCGGTCGGCAGAGCGGTGCGGGCGAGCCGCTTCCACTTCGCGTCCAGCACCACGTCCGGCCGGCCGGCGTCAATCAGCACGTCGGGCCGCAGGTGCAGGTCGGGCTGACCGCTCGCCACCGGACAGGCCGGCAGGAACGGCTGGACGCGCACCACCGCCCCCCGCCGATCGGCGAACGCGGCGACGACGCCGGCGGTGACGTACCGCTCCCAGACAGGCTCCAGGTCGAGCAGGAATGTCGGGCCGGCCGCGGACCCGGCCGCCATTCCCGGGGCCAGTCCGGCCGCGAGGAGGCGGCACAGGTCCAAGAGCGGCCCGTACCCGGCGGCCCGGCGGTCGTCGGGGGCGCCGGCGGCGCACAGTTCGGGGGTCAACGGTGCGACGGCGATGCCGGCGAACCCACCGAGCGTGCCGCGGACGGCGGCCCGGACGCCGGCATTCAGGTCCGGGCGGGCCAGGAGCGCCTCGGCCACGGCCCGCGGCAGGCGGTTGCACGGCGCGTCGGCGGTGAACTCGTCGTACCGGCTGTGCAGCCGGTCGCGGCGGGCGGGGGCGTCGCGAGCTTGCTCGGCGGCGTCGAGCCGGCCGCGGAGGTAAGCCCCGGCGTCGGCCCGCTCGGCGTAGTCGCGGTGCAGCCCGGCGGCGACCCGCTCCGCCAAAAGGGCGGCGAACCGGCCGGCGAGCAGGTCGAGCAGCCGGCCGGCGTCCACCGGGGCCGCGGAACTGACGTCGGCCGGCGGCGGGTGCGACGGGTCGAGCAGCTGAAACAGGTTCGCGGCCGGCAGCTTCGGCCGGATCACCAGCCGGGCGTGCGGGATCGCCAGCACGCCGGCAACCCCCAGGGCCGTCAGGCGGTGGCGGCCGGTCGACCCGGTAGGCGTGACCTCAACGTGGCCGCGGTGGTGGGCGAGTAGGTGGTCCACGTCGGCCCGGTGCAGCCGGACGACGCGGGGGACGCGCTCGGTCAGGCGGATGACGCTGGGCGGCATGGCTCAGCCCGCCAGTGACCCGCAAGCGGGTACCCCACCGCGGAGGAAGCCGGCGTCGGCCGGCGGGTCGTAGCGGACGTCGAGGTGCGGCGTCTCGACCCGCTCGCCGCGGCGGGCGTGGCTGTCCATGAGCGCGTCGAGCACGCCGGTGGTCAGGAGCGTCCGCCCCAGCGGCTGCGGCGATTTGCCGGTGGCCACCAGCTGCTCGATGGCGACGGCCTGACCGTCGAAGTGGCGGGCGCCGGGCGGCGGCGGTAGGTGGAACAGGCACGACACCGGGTTGAGTACGCTCGCCGTGTCGGCGGCGAAGACGAAATCCTGGAGGTGCCCGTTCAGCAACAGCACCGTGCCGCGGGTGCCGTCCCGGTACTCGACCAGGAACGCCACCGGCCCGCCGGCCGGCATTCCGGGCAGGGCGACGGCCCCGGCGTTGGCCCGCACGTCGCCGAGGTTGGCCGACTCGCTGCGGGCCAACGCGGCGTCGAGCAATTCCCGCCGCCACAGTCGTTCGTCCGCGGCCCGCCAGACGGCCGCGCCGGTCAGGCAGGTGACGGCCGCGACGCCGGTTTCGCCCCCGCGGCGGCGCTCAACCATGCACTGGAGGGCTTCCAGGGCGTCGAACCCGAACACCTCGGTCGGCCCGTAGGCGGCGACGAGCGCCGCGCCCACCGACCCGCCGACCGGCAGGTCCAGCTCCGGCCTGCGCCAAGTCGTCGGCAACGTCGAGCCGGCCATCAGTGGGACGCCGAGTTCGTCGGCCCATTCGACCATCTGCCGGGCTTTCGCGAAGTCGTAGGACAGGTGCTTGGCGACGAACACCGGCACGCTCTTGCCGGTCCGCCGGAACACGTCCACGACCTGCTCGAAGATCTCGTAGCGGGGGTAGAGGATCTGGCCCTTGTCGTTGCGGGGGTAGTGGCCGTGCTCGGCGGCAATCAGCACGCCCTCGACCGCTAGCCGGCCGTCGGCGTCCACGAGGGCGTCGCGGACGGTGCGGGCGCGGCCGATGCCGAACCGCCGGCAGACGTCGCGGGACAGGTCGTTTTCGGGGGCCTGCTCAACCCAGAGCGAGTGGACGTACTGGGCCGGCAGGTGGTGTTGGCCGTCGCGGGGGTAGCCGTGCAGGAACCGGCCGCCCAGGTGGTACAGGTACGACAGCGGGCGGTAGACGGTGCCGAGGACTGCGAGCGGCGCCCGACCGTCGCGGGACTGCGGGCGGGCCTCGGTCTTGGCGGCCGCCTTGGCCGGCAGGCCGCTGCCCAGCGTCAGCGCCGCGGCGGACGCCAGAAAGCTGCGGCGGGAGTGGCGGAGGTCGCGGGGCAGC
>DASXAN010001578.1:0-1978 GCA_036406755.1 Gemmataceae bacterium | reverse complement strand
ACGGCGTGGTGTTCGACTCGACCAACAACCCCAACACCGCGATCGTCGCCGACTTCGGCGCCCTGGTCAAAGGGGCGGGGACGTACGCGGTCAACATCGTCACCCAGAACGGCGGCCGGTTCCAGCCCGGCAACAGCCCCGGGTCGGCGTCGCTGGGCAGCTTCACCTTCGGCCCGGGCGGGGTGAACAGCTACGTGTTCGCCATCAACGACGCCACGGCCACCGCCGGCCCGACGCCGGACGCCGACGGCCAGGTGAGCGGCTGGGGCCTGATCAAGACGGTGCAGCAGGTCGGCGGCCTGACGACCAGCGGCGACTTCCACTGGACGGCCGACCCGACCAACCGGCTGTCCGTCGCCCTGCAGACGCTCGTCAACCCGACGACGCCGGGCACCGACGTGCCGGGCCTGATGGCCGACTTCGACCCGACCCGGTCCTATTCGTGGCTGGCGGCGGAGTGGACGGGGAACTACACCGGCCCGACGGACGTGGCCGCCCTGGACGCGGCGACGGCGTTCGACACGACCGGGTTCGCCAACGCGACCCAGGGCGGGTCGTTCGGCTGGGCGCTGGACACCGCCGGCCACACGCTGAGCCTGACCTTCACGCCGGTGCCGGAGCCGGGCACGCTGGCCCTGGTCGGGGCGGCGGCCGCGGCCGGCCTGTGGCGGTGGCGGCGGCGGAAGGCGGCGAAGTAGTGTCTTGGCGAGCGGGGCCGCGTGAGCGCCCCGAGTTCGCACAATGGCAAGGACATTTGTGCGAACTCGGGGCGCTCACGCGGCCCCGCTCGCCATTTATCGGGCCACGGCCGGCCGCGCCCGCAGCTCCGTGTCCCGGTCGGCGTGACAGCCGTGGGCCACGATCACCAGCCCGAGCACCACCCACACGGCGACCCGCCACCGGGGTGGCCGGGGCTGAGTCTTCGAAGCCCCGGGCTTGATTGTGAGCGCAACCGGGGCTTCGTTCCTCAGCCCCGGCCACCCGGACTGTGTCACCGCAGTCATGACCGGAACTGCTCCCGCAGGAACGTGATCGCGTCGTCCAGGGTGCCGGCCAGCTTCGGCCCCAGCCAGCCGTGCCCGGCCCCCTCCATCTCCACGTACCGGTGCTTCACCCCCAGCTCCCGCAGCCGCGCGTCCAGCTCCTGCGACTGCGCCAGCGGCACCATCTTGTCCGCCGTGCCGTGGGCGATGAAGAACGGCGGCACCGGCCGGCCGGGGCGGAGGTAGCTCACCGGCGACGCCCGGCGGTACAGGTCCGGCCGGTCCTTCAGCCGCGCCCCGATCAGCGGCACGAACACCCCGTCCTCGGTGTCCTGGTTCCACTTCCAGCTGGTCAGGTCGGTCGGGCCGAACAGGTCGATCACCGCCTGCACCTTGCTCGACTGCTCCGCGTGGCCGCCGGTGCCTTCCAGGCCGTCGGCCGGCTCGGTGACGCCGAGCAGGCAGGCGAGGTGGCCGCCGGCCGAGTAGCCGCAGGCGGCGACGTGGTCGGGGTCGACGCCGTACTTCTGGGCGTTGGCCCGCAGCCAGCGGACGGCGGCCTTGCAGTCGGCGATCTGGGCGTCGAAGTCGCCGGTCGGGACGAGGCGGTAGGAGATCGTGACGGCGACGAACCCGCGGGCGGCGAGGTATTCGAGCACGCTCTGGTTGCCGAGCCAGGGGGCGCGGATCATGAGGGCGCCGCGGTTGCCGAACCGCCACGCCCCGCCGTGGATGCAGACGATCCCGGGGTACGGCCCGCCGTCCTTGGGCCGGGCGAGGTCGAGTTTCAGTTCGACGGACCCGCCGTGGCCGTAGACGAGGTTGCGCTCGACGACGACCTCGTGCAGGGGTTCGGCGGCGGCCAGGGGCGGGGTGAGGAGCAGGGCGAGGGCGAACGCGGCGGGGCGCATCCGACGGGCCTCCGGGGACGGCGGGCAACGATCTACCATCATTATGACCGCTGCGGCAAAGGCAAGGGGTTGGATCATTGAGCG
>DASXAN010001577.1:0-5981 GCA_036406755.1 Gemmataceae bacterium | reverse complement strand
GGATTCTGCGCTGCCCGGATGTAAAGGTGAGGGATTTCCCGAAAAAATCGCGGCCGTTCGAATCTCTTCCGCTCCACACCGGACCCCCGCGGCGACCGCCGCGGGGGTTTCTTTTTGCGCGCGGCCGGTCCCGCGGATTGTCGGGAAAATCACGAGAAATTCAGCGGCACCATTTGACACGTCCGCCGGCACAACCTAGGGTTCTGGCGTAAGTCGATCGGACGGAACGACGGGCCCCGGAGACGCAGCCGGCCCCGGATCGACCCCCCGCCCGCGGGTCGCCACTGGCGACCCCACGGCGGTGGCGACCGGCCCGCGGCAAGCCCCCAGGTGCCCTTCCCGCCGCACGGCGGACGTGGCTCGCCCACCCCACCGTGAACCCCCCTCCGGCACGGCCGCCCGAAATCCCCGTGGAACTGATGGACGTCCTGCGTTCATCCCGCCGGCCGGCCCCGGCCCGCGGCGTCATCGGCACCTGTACTTTGTGAGGGAGTTGGTTCCATGCTCCGAGCGGTTTCCCGCCATCTGGTCCGGTTCATGAAGGCGGAGGACGGCCCGACCGCCGTCGAGTACGCCGTCATGCTGGCCCTGATCATCGTCGTCTGCCTCGGCGCCATCACCACGCTGGGCAACAACGCCAACGCCACGTTCGAGAACGTGGCCCTGAACGGCACCCTGACCGGGTCGTGACCCGGCCGCGCCGGCCGTGTGGAGTCCTCCATAGCGGCACCCGACAATCGCCCCGGTCCGCTTGCTGAGAGCGGAGGACGGCCCGCCCGCGGACGCCGTCGCGCTGACCCTGATGATCGCCGCCCGCCCGGCGGAATGCCGGCCGGCGGTTGTACCTGATCCTGTGACCTGTTGACCCGAGGAGAGACAGATGCGCCAGTTCGCCAAGAACGTCGTCCGCTTCGTGAAAGCCGAAGACGGCCCGACGGCCGTCGAGTATGCGGTCATGCTGGCCCTGATCATCGTCGCCGTCATCGGCGCCGTGACCACCCTGGGCACCAAGTCCGCCGGCACGTTCACGACCTCCGGCTCGGTTATGCCGACCGGTAGCTGAGTGATTTCCCCAACCCCAGCCCTGTTCCACCACTAGTACCGAGGAGATTCAGAGATGCGTCAGTTCGCCAAGAGCCTGGTCAAGTTCGTCAAGGCGGAAGATGGCCCGACCGCGGTCGAGTACGCCGTCATGCTGGCCCTCATCATCGTCGTCTGCATCGGCGCCATCACCACGCTGGGCAACAACGCCAACACCACGTTCACCAACGTCGGCGCGGCCCTGCCGTCGGGTAGCTGAACGGTCTGAACCGCCGGCGGCCCGCCCCTCCGGGGGAGGGCCGCCGGCGTTCGCATTCAAGGAGCCCTCACCATGCGCCCCTTCGCCAAGAGTCTGATCCGGTTCGTGAAGGCCGAGGACGGCCCGTCGGCCGTCGAGTACGCCGTCATGCTGGCCCTCATCATCGTCGTCTGCATCGGCGCCGTGACCACCCTGGGTAACAACGCCAAGGCGACGTTCAACAGCGTCGCCGCGAGCATCGGCTCCGGCAGCTAAGGTCAGACGTCAGAGGTCAGAGGTCAGAGGTCAGAAAACCACCTCACTGACGTCTGACCTCTGACTTCTGTCCTCTGACCTCTGGTATTTCCCCCTCCGCGACTCGCCCGAAGGACCCGCACCGACCATGGCCACCGACCTCGCCGCCCCGTCGCGCGCCCCCGAGCAGGCCGACGACCTGGGCATCGACCGCGCGTTCCTGATGATGCTCGCCCGCCTGCCGGTCATCGCCGCCGGCATGGTCTTGGCCGCCTGGCTCGGCCAGCAGCTCTCCCCGTACGTGCCCGTCGTGCTCCTGTGCGGCGGCATGATCCTGGCCGCCGTCATCGACGGGGTGAAGTTCAAGGTCCCCAACTGGCTGACGCTGTCGATGATCCTGGCCGGGTGGGGCCTCGGCACCCTGAACTCGTTCGGCGTGCGGATCGGCCCCGGCCCGATCGACCCGGCCCTGCAGGCGGCGTTCCCGGCCAGCGGCGGGCTGTCGGCCGCCCTACTCGGGTCGCTGGTGGCGTTCGGCCTGTTGTTCCCGGTGTGCGCGCTGGGGGCCATGGGCCAGGGGGACGTGAAGATGCAGACCGGGTTCGGGGCGTGGGTCGGGGCCCTGTACGGGTCGCACGAGGGGCTGTGGACGGTCCTGTACGCGATCTGCGCCGGCTACATCGTCGGCGGCATCATGGGCTTCTTGATGATCGTGCTCCGCGGCCAGCTGCACCGCAACCTGAGCAACTTCCGGGAGATCGCCGCCGACTTCCGGCTGCTGCTGACGGTCGGGCCGAAGGCCGCCGCCCAGCGGGCCCAGCAGCGGCGGCCGACGTGGCACCGGCTGCCGTACGGCATCCCGCTGTGCATCGGGTTCGTCGGCTACCTGGCGTACCTGCACTGGTTCCACGGCGGGTGACGTGACACTGTCAGGCCACACCAGCCGCTTGCGGCTTAGCGACCGACCGCTAAGCCGCAAGCGGCTTTTCTCATTGCCCCGGCCGTCTCGCATTTCCGGCGTTCCCGCGCCGACCCACACCCCCGGCATTCGCGGCATTGACGGAAAAACGCTGAAGACCCAACCCGCCGGCTGTCGAAAAAAACTGGCGAAGAGTGGAGCCCGCGTCGGGCGGAACGTGGCGGGGGAATTTGCCCGGGGACAAATTTTGCCGGTTGTGCGGTCCACCGGGCCGCACGCGGCCGGAGTGTAAGCTAGAGTCCCTCTGAAGCAATTTCCCTGCGCGGAGGGGTTGGCCCCTCCGGCACGACCCGCCCGCCCGGCGGGGGCGGCCCCCCTGAGAAGAACACCGGACGGGGGCCGGCCCCGCCAGCGGTCGCCGCGAGCCGCGGCCCGGGTCGCGGACACCGCGAGGCCGTTCCGACTGGGGTGCGGACGGCGACCGCCCGCGGGGCCTACTCCACCACCCTGAGGTGAGCACCGATGAAGTCGAAGACGTTCGTGATGATGTTCCTGGCCATCGGGTGCGGGCTGGTCGCCGCGTACCTGACCGCCCGGATCTCGGCCCGGCAGGCGACCCCGGACACGCAGCCGGTGTTGGTCGCCAAGGAGAAGATCCTCGCCGGCCAGGTGATTAAGGACCCGGAGAAGTCGTTCGTGCTCATGCCCTTGCCGACCGGCAGCGCGCCGAACGCCATCAGCAACCTCGAGGACCTGAAGAACAAGATCGTCAACAAGACCATCCAGACCGGCCAGTGGCTGACGCCGGACGACATCAGCGGGAACTTCGGCATCGACCTGCCCAAGGGCTACTACGCCATGTCCGTCAAGGTGGACGCGGTCAGCGGGGCGAGCGGGTTCATCCTGCCCAAGTCGCGGGTGAACGTCGTCGCCACCATCAAGCCGACCGGCATGGGCGGCAGGCCGAAGGTCGTCACCATCCTCCAGGACGTGCTCGTCCTGGCCGTGGACCAGACGTCCGTCCGCCCGGAGGACCGCATGGCCGTCAGCCAGCTGAGTACCGCCCTGCTGGCGGTCAAGCCGGCCGACTCGCAGAAGCTGGCCCTGGCCCAGAGCATGGGCGACCTGAAGCTGGTGCTGCGGGCCCACGACGACGAGAACAAGGTGCCGCTGCCGCCGCAGGAGTACGTGGACACCGACACGTTCGTGGACGACGGGACCGGGACGGTCGTGGTCCGGTCCGCCGGGGACAGCAAGCCGAAGTTCAAGCTGGCCGTCGCCAAGCAGGACCTGGAGGCCGGCACGGTGATCAACAACCCGGAGGACTTCTTCACGGTGAAGTCGTTCCCGGAGTCGATCGACAAGGCCATCACGGCCGAGGAGCTCGCCTCCCTGAAGGGCAAGACGGTCCGGCACTCGCTGTTCAAGGACGGGGTGCTGACGGCCAAGCACTTCGAGGGTGACGAGCCGGCCCCGACGGTGATCGCCCCGCCGGTGAAGAAGCACACCATGTTCATCCAGAACGGCGGGTCGGCCCCGGTGATGGTGACGTACAGGGACGGCGTGGCCGAGGGCGCCGACACGAAGGATGACGCGACCGACCCCAAGGAAGCCAAGAAGCCGCAACCGACGGGTGAGACGAAGTGAAACCGGCACCGCCGACCGTCCGGGGGGCCTCGGCCCGAGCCCCCCGGACCCGGCGGTTGGACAGGCCGAGAGTTCGCGGGGGCGCGGCAGCGCCCGGCCGCATTGCTGAGGAGAGGTGAACGGATGCACCGCACACACCGCGTCCTGAAGTGGCTCGCCGGGGGGCTGATGGGCCTCGGCTTGGCGGCCCCCCTGGCCACCCCGGCCCAGGAGCCGGCCCCGCCCCCGGGCGGGGCGGCCACCGCCCGACCCCGGGCGAACGCCTTCGTCGTCGCCATCAACGGCACGAAGCGGCTGCAAATGACGACGAGGCGGAACATCCGCTCCGTCATCAACGAGAAGGAAACCATCGCCCGCGTCCAGGCCATCCAGGACGACCCGACGTCGGTCCTGGTCGTCGGCCTGCAGGCCGGGTCCACCCGCGTCACGCTCACCGACGACCAGGGCGTCGCCGAGGCCGTGGACGTGGTGGTCGAACTCGACATCGACGCCGTCCGCACCGTCCTCCGCCGGGCGTTCCCGACCGCCCAGGTCGAGCCGATCCCGACCGGCACCAACACCATCGTGCTGGTCGGCAACGTGGCCCACGCGGAGGAGATCGAGGCGATCCTGCGGGTCGCCCAGGGCGTCCTGGTCAGCGGCGTGCCGCAGTCCGGCGGCGGTGGCCAGGGGGTCGGGGTGGTGACGGTCGTCAACGCCATGACCGTCGGCGGCGTCCGCCAGGTGCAGCTGGACGTGACCATCGCGTCGGTGAACCGGTCGGAGCTGCGGAACCTCGGGGTGAACTTCTCCGTCAACGGCTCGACTGTGTTCGCGGCCAGCACGATCGGCGGGCTGACGCAGCCCGGGACGGCGACCGGCGGGGGCGGCGGCAGCGGCTCGGGCGGGGGGACCTTGCTCGGTGCCCAGTCGGTGGTGGGGGCGCTCACCCCGAGCCCGGCCACGAACATCATCGCCGGCATCGTCCCGTGGCGGACCAACCTGTTCATCCAGGCCCTGCGGCAGGAGCGGCTGGCGAAGTTGCTGGCCGAGCCGCGGCTGGTGACCCTGAGCGGCCGGCCGGCGACGTTCCTCTCCGGCGGCCAGCAGGCCGTCCCCGAGGTGACCGCCTCCGGCGTCGGCGGCGGCACCGTCGGCACGAAGTTCGAGCCGTTCGGCACGCAGCTGACGTTCCTGCCGATCGTCTACGGCAACGGCAAGATCTACCTGGAAGTGGAGCCGACCGTCAGCACCCTCGACGCCGCCAACGGGTTCGCCATCGGCGGGGTGATCGTGGCCGGGCGGGACGAGCAGCGGGTCCGCACCTCCGTCGTCATGGAGCCGGGCCAGACGTTCGCCATCGGCGGCCTGATCCAGACGCAGACGGCCGCGGCCACGAACAAGGTGCCGGTCCTGGGCGACCTGCCGTTCGTCGGCCCGGCGTTCAGCACCATCTCCCACGAGGACCGGGAGACGGAGCTGGTCATCCTGGTGACCCCGTACCTGGTGGACGCCATGGACTGCCGCCAGGCCCCGTGCAAGCTGCCGGGGCTGGAAACCCGCAAGCCGGACGATTTTGAACTATTCTTAGAGCTGATCCTGGAGGCGCCCCGCGGCCAGCGGCAGGTGTTCCCCGACGGGAAGTACAAGGCCGCCTGGCTGAGCGACTCGACGGCCGCCAACATCCCGTGCGGCGGCGGGGCCGGCGGGTGCGGCACCGGCGGGTGCGGCGGCGGCGTGACCGGCGGGTGCGCGACGTGCGGCTCGCCGGCGGCCGCGGGGGCCACGGCCCTGCCGCCGGCCCCGGTGGCGACCACCGCGGCCCCGGTCGTCCCGGCCGGCGTGCAGCCAGCCCCGGCCGACCAGCCGGAGATCGTCCCGGCCATGAGCTTGCCGCGGCGG
>DASXAN010001576.1:0-15797 GCA_036406755.1 Gemmataceae bacterium | reverse complement strand
TCGTAGGGTGGGTCGAGTCTTCGAGGCCCACCGAGCGGGGACCCGCGTCCCGCATCGGTGGGCCTCGAAGACTCGACCCACCCTACGGTTTCCCGAGCAACAAATCGACGGCCCAGCAGCCGCGGACGTGCGGGCCGCCGCCGCGGCAGTGGGCCAGCAGGTCCGCGTTCGTGCAGCCGGCGTCCTCCAGGGCGTCGGCCAGGATCGGCAGGTCCTCGAACCGCCGCTCGTCGTAGACCCGCCGGGCGATGGCCGGGACGGTGCCGTGGTTCCACGCCAGCCACGCCGGCTCCACGGCCACCGGGCGGAACGGGTTGCCGAAGATGTCGCGGAGCACGTCGCACTGAGACGACTGAACGCTTGGTACCGCGAAATAAACGTCATTCGAGTCCCTAGCCGCGTCTTCGAGGATTCGGTCTAAGGGGCCATAGGGGCCATCTTTGCAGAGTTGGTAGGCGGCCCAGGCAGCTGAGTGGCGGACCAGATTGTCAGTGCCTCCGTTGCTCAAATAGTGTTCGTGAGCAGCGGCGCAAGCTCGATAAGCGGCCGTGGCGGACACCTCTAGCTCGTCGGATTTGGCGCAACCGTCTACAAACCGTTCGAGAACCTCCACGACATCGCGGCTTCTCTCGTCGGTGAGCCGATCCCACACTAAGCGACAGCAGGCGGCTCCAAACAGTCTCCGCTTGCGATCGGACCAGCGGCGGCCGAGGTGAAGCAGCAGCGGTTTGGGATCAACGGCCGACAGCCACTCCGACTCTGTCATCGACCTGTCCTCACGTCGTCAGCCGCCCCACAATCGCCTCCGGGTCGTACACGCATCCGCCCCAGACGCCGCCGCTGGCCTGCTGCAACGCCGCCCACAGCCGCGTGTCCGCCGGCAACCCCGGGTCCGCCGCCAGGTCCGGCCGCGGCTCCCGCGCCGCCAGCTCCCGCGCCCCCTCCGCCGGCGTCAGCGGCCGGTCCGCCGTGCCCACGAAGTCGATCGCTCCCTCCAGCTTCACCCGGTCGATCGCCACCCGCACCCGGTCGCCGTCGCGGAGCTTGCCGAGCGGGCCGCCGGCCAGCGCCTCCGGGCTGACGTGGCCGACGCACGCCCCCGTCGAGACGCCGCTGAACCGGGCGTCCGTCACCACGGCCACGTGCTTGCCCCACGGCAGGTGCTTCAGCGCCGACGTCACCTGGTACGTCTCCTCCATCCCCGACCCGAGCGGCCCGCGGCAGCAGAGCACCAGCACGTCGCCGGCCCGGACCGCCCCCGCCTTGATCGCCGCGATCGCCGCCCGCTCCGTCGTGAACACCTTCGCCGGCCCCTCGTGGCGGTAGACGCCGTCCGCGTCCACCACCGCCGGGTCGATCGCCGTCGCCTTGATGACCGACCCTTCGGGTGCGAGGTTGCCGCGGGGGAAGCAGACGGTCGCCGTCAGCCCGCGGTCCCGCGCCCGCCCCGGCGACATGATCACGTCGTCAGGGTCGATGCGGTCGCGGTCGGCCAGCAGGCCGCGGACCCGCTTCCGCCGCTCCGAACTGGCCCACCAGTCGAGAACGGCCCCGAGCGGTTCGCCGGCCGCGGTCAGCACGCCGAGGTCGAGCAAGTTGAGCGCGCGCAGATGGAGCATGACCTCCGGCACGCCGCCGGCCAGGAACACGCGGACCGTCGGGTGGCCGACCGGACCGTTCGGCAATGCGTCCACCAGCCGCGGCACGGCTCGGTTCACCGCCGTCCATTCCTCGACCGTCGGCCGCTTTAGCCCCGCGTGGAAGGCGACGGCCGGCAGGTGCAACAGCAGGTTGGTCGAGCCGCCGAACGCGGCGTGGACGGCCATCGCGTTGCGGACGGATGGTTGCGTCAGGACGTGCCGCGTCGTCAGTTTGCGGGCCGCCAGGTGCACGAGCGCCGCCGCCGACCGTCGGGCCATGTCGAGCCAGATCGGCTGCCCCGACGGCGACAGCGCCGCATGCGGCAGCGACATCCCCAGCGCCTCGCCGACGACCTGGGCGGTGGCCGCGGTGCCGAGGAACTGGCAGCCGCCGCCGGGGCTGGCGCACGCATGACACCCGGCCTCGGCCGCCTGCTCCAGCGTGATCTCGCCGTGGGCGAAGCGGGCGCCGATGGTCTGCACCTTGCCGGTGTCCTCCTGGTCGATGCCGGCGAGCATGACGCCGCCGGGCACGAGGAGGGTCGGCAGGTCGGGCGTGCCGGCCAGGGCCATCATCATGGCCGGCAGGCCCTTGTCACACGTCGCCACGCCGAGCACGCCGCTGCGGGTCGGCAGCGAGCGGATGAGCCGGCGCAACACGGTGGCCGCATCGTTGCGATACGGCAGGCTGTCGAACATGCCGGGGGTGCCCTGGGTGCGGCCGTCGCACGGGTCGGTGACGGCCCCGGCGAACGGCACGCCGCCGCGCCGCCGCACCTCCTCGGCCGCCGCCTTCACGAGCAGCCCGACCTCCCAGTGGCCGGAGTGATACCCGAGTGCGACCGGCGAGCCGTCGTCGGCCCGGAGTCCGCCGTGGGTGGAGAGGATGAGGAACTCGGGCCGGCCGAGTTCGGCGGGGTTGAGGCCCATGCCGACGTTCTGGGTCCAGCCGAACAGGTCGCCGCTGGGGGCGGAGCGCAACTGCTCCGGCGTGAGCGGCAGCCGGCCGGCCGGCCCGGGGGCGGCGGTGACGAGGTCATAGACGGCCGGGTCGGCGGGCTCGACGAGGTCGGCGAAGGCGGGCATGGCGGGGCCGGGGGCTGCGGGTTACACTGACGGCGGGCGGACGGTCGTCCATTCAGTGTACCGGACGGGAGTCGGATCATGGCAGCGCGGGCGTTTACGTTCACCGTGGTGTACGAACACGACCCGGACACCGGGTACGTCTGCGCCAGCGTGCCGGCGCTGGACCTGGCGTCGCACGGGCGGACGGCGGACGAGGCCCGGGCGATGATCCGCGAAGCGCTCGCCGTCCACCTGGAGGGAATGCTGGACGAGCAGATGCCGATCCCGGCGGACGTGTTCGAGGTGGAGCGGGTCACGGTCCCGGTGCCGGCCCCCGCGTCGGAAGGGGTGGAGTCGTGAGGGCCCACGAGGTCATCCGCATCCTGCTGCGGAACGGCTTCGTGGAGCGGAAGGCCAAAGGGGGCCACCGGCAATTCGTCCGGTCGGACCCGCCGCCGAAGCGGCTGGTCACGGTCGCCTGCCACACCGGGGACGTGCCGAAGAAGAACCTCCGGCGGATGGCCACGCAAGCGGCCAAGAGCCCGGACGAGTTCCGCTGACCGGCCGGCTATGCTTCCCGCAAGGTCGTCTCTTGCGGTAAGCTAAGGGTCGTCCGGCGCACCGGCCGGCCGTCCGGGCATTCCGCCGGCCGCGATGCGCCCCCGCCCGGAACGCCGCCCGTGAACGAAGCCGAAACCTGCCGCCA
Source organism: Gemmataceae bacterium (assembly GCA_036406755.1). Taxonomy (GTDB): domain Bacteria; phylum Planctomycetota; class Planctomycetia; order Gemmatales; family Gemmataceae; genus DASXAN01. The sequence continues at coordinate 12,386 of DASXAN010001576.1, read as the reverse complement.
ACTCGTCCGCCCGAAACTGGAGGCGGCCGGCTGGGACGCGCCGCCGCACCTGTACAGCGAACAGGCCTACTTCACCGACGGCCGGATCGTCGCCCCCGTCGCCGTCCGGCCGCGGCGGCGGAAGCGGAAGTTCGCTGACTTCCTGCTCCGCTACACCCGCGACGTGCCCCTGGCCGTCGTCGAGGCCAAGTCCGACACCAGGCCGGCCGGCGACGGGTTGCAGCAGGCCAAGGAGTACGCCGACATCCTCGGCCTGAGGTTCGCCTACGCCACCAACGGCACGGACATCGTCGAGTACGACTTCTTCACCTGCGAGGAGAAGTTGCTCGACCAATTCCCAACGCCGGCCCAACTTTGGGACCGGTATCGGGCCAACTGCGGGCTGACGCCTGCCACCACCAACGCCGTCCTCATCCCGTTCAATTTCCAGCCCGGTCGCGAACCGCGGTATTACCAGCGGATCGCCATCCAGCGGGCGGTCGAGGCGGTCGTCGGTGGCCGGCGGCGGTGGTCCCTGCTCACCCTGGCGACCGGCACCGGCAAGACGCAGGTGGCGTTTCAGACGTGCTGGAAGTTGTGGTCGGCCGGGTGGAACGCCCGCGGCGAGCCGGGCCGCAAGCCCCGCATCCTGTTCCTGGCCGACCGCAACGTCCTGGTCGATGACCCGATGGCGAAGGACTTCGCCCCGTTCGGCGACGCCCGGTGGAAAATCCAGGGCGAGGCGAACAAGGGCCGGGAAATGTACTTCGCCATCTACCAGGCCATCGCCCGGGATGAGAACCGGCCCGGCCTGTACCAGGAATACGCCCCGGACTTTTTTGACCTGATCGTGGTGGACGAGTGCCACCGCGGCAGCGCCTCCGACGAGAGCAACTGGCGGGACATCCTCGAGTACTTCCGACCGGCCTACCAGCTCGGCATGACCGCCACCCCGCTGCGGGACGACAACCGCGACACCTACGCCTACTTCGGCAACCCGCTGTACACTTACAGCCTCAAGCAGGGGATCGACGACGGGTTCCTGGCCCCGTACCGCGTCCACCGGATCGTGACCACGTTCGACGCGGCCGGCTGGCGGCCGTCAAAGGGGCAGAAGGACCGCCGCGGCCGGGAGATTCCCGACGCCGAGTACCACACCAAGGACTTCGAGCGGGTGGTTTCGCTGGCCGCCCGGACGGACGCCATCGCCCGCCACCTGACCGACTTTCTGAAGAAGACCGACCGGCACGCCAAGACGATCGTGTTCTGCGTCGATCAGGAGCACGCCGACCAGATGCGGCAGGCGCTGCACAACCTCAACCGGGACATCGTGGCCGGCCTGTCGCGGGGCGAGGAGTACGTCGCCCGGGTGACGGCCGACGAGGGGGACATCGGCCGCGGGTTCCTGGGCAAGTTCCAGGACCCGGAGGAGCCGTACCCCGTCATCCTGACCACGTCGCAGCTGCTCACGACGGGCGTGGACGCCCCGACCTGTCAGAACGTCGTCATCATCCGCGAGGTCGGATCGATGACGGAGTTCAAGCAGATCATCGGCCGGGGCACGCGGGTGCGGGCGGACAAGGGCAAACTGTTCTTCAACATCCTCGACTACACCGGGGCGGCGACGCGGAAATTCGCCGACCCGGACTTCGACGGCGAGCCGGCCCTGGCGACCGTCGAGGAGATCAACGAGCAGGGCGAAGTGATCGCCGAAGAGCAGGAAGCGGAGGAACCCGCCGCCGCGGACGACGAGGACGCGGGGACGCCCCGGTACGGCGACGAGCCGCACCAGCCGCGGAAGTACTACGTCCACGGCGGCCCCGGCGGCATCGACACCGAAGTCACGTTCGACCTGGACGCGGACGGGGGCAAGCTCCGCACGGCCGAAATCCGCCAGTGGGCCGGTGACGCGGTGCGGACCCTCTACACCCAGCCCGACGACCTGCGGCGGCGGTGGTCCGACTTCGAGCAGCGGTCGGCGCTCGTCGCGGACCTGGAGGAGCGGGGCATCGACTTCCGGGTGCTGGCCGCGGCGGTCGGCCAGCCGGACGCGGACCCGTTTGACCTGCTCTGCCACCTCGCTTACGATGCCCCCCTGCGAACCTGCCGGGAGCGGGCGGAGCGGCTCCGCCGGGACAAGAAGGACTTCTTCGACCGCTACGGCCCCGACGCCCGCGCCGTGCTGAACGCCCTGCTCGACAAGTACGCCGATCACGGCCCGAAGGAGCTGGCCATTCCAGACGCGCTGACAGTGCCGCCGATCTCGGCCCACGGGAACGTCAGCGAGATCGCCCGGAAGTTCGGCGGGGCGGACAAGCTGCTGGAGGCGGTGCAACGGCTTCAAGAACTGCTCTACGCGGCCTAGGCGCGTATTTCGTAGCCGCGGGCTTTAGCCCGCGCCGATTGCGGGGCGGGCGCGGGCTAAAGCCCGCGGCTACAATCACTCGCGTCGGCTCTGGAGGAACGGGTCATGCCGCCGATTCGCCAACGGCCGCACCGCCTACCGCGGGAACACTACCGCGGCCCCGTCGCCGTCGCCATCACGGCGTGCGTTCAGGACCGCCATCCCGCCTTCCGCGATCCGGAAATCGTGGACACCTTCCGGACCTTGCTTGACACGGCCGTCACGACCTGCCGTTGTTTCGTCCCCATCTACTGTTTCATGCCGGAACACCTCCATTTGATCCTGCATGGCCGGGACGATCTCTCGGACACGTGGGCGGCCATGGTCGCGTTCAAACAGCGGAGCGGTTATTGGTTCGGCCGGAACCGCCCTGCCATCCACTGGCAGGGCGATTTCTACGATCACGTTATCCGGGCTGACGAAGACCTTTATGCCCAAGTCCGGTACACAGCCGACAACCCGGTGCGACGGGGGCTGGTTCGCGTGTGGTCCGAGTACCCGTACACCGGGGCAATCGGGGTTGACCTGCGCGCCATGTTACTGGACATCGCTACCGACGCGTCGGCAATGGACTCCCGCCGCGGCCCCTGACGGTCGTATGAATCTTTCCAAGCGCGGGCTAGAGCCCGCGGCTACGGGTGTGGGTTACGGCGGCCAGGGTAGCCGCGGGCTTTAGCCCGCGCTAACGATCGCGGGAGTCGTAGCCGCAGGCTAAGGCCCGCGCCCGTTTGAGAATTGGTCGATCGCATGAGGAAGCGCGGCAACCCATGATCAAAAACCTGGTCCAGATGTACGAAAACGGCGCGATCACGGCGGACCACCTGGCCGTCGAGTGCTTGCACCGGGTGGACCCCGCTCGTCCGAAGTGCGTCCTCGGTGCGCTCCCGTCAGCCGTCCTCGGGCGGATGCTCAAGTATGTCCGCGAATACCGACCCGGGGCCATGCGGACGAACTACGGGCCACAACCGGCGGCCGACCAGGTCGAGGCCGCGAAGGGATGGATTGAAGCCAACGCCGAAGGGTTACGGCTCCGCGTCTGACGCGCGATCCGATTTGGAAACCAACTCCCCAAGTTCATCAAAATTGATGGCACGACAAGCGAAATCCGCCGCCCCCCTCACCACCGCCCAGCGGCTCGGCAGCCTCCTCAAGTCCGCCCGCGACACCCTCCGCAAGGACAAGGGCCTCAACGGCGACCTCGACCGCCTCCCCCTGCTCACCTGGCTGATGTTCCTCAAGTTCCTCGACGACCACGAGCAGGTCCGCGAGACTGAAGCCAAGCTCGCCCGCAAGAAGTTCCGCCCCGCCGTCGACCCGCCCTACCGCTGGCGGGACTGGGCCGCCCACGACGACGGCCCCACCGGCGACGACCTGAAACGGTTCGTCAGCAACGAGGAGTGCGTCCGCCCCGACGGCTCCAAGGGGGCCGGCCTGCTCCACCACCTCCGCGGCGACGCCGGCAGCGACGACCCCCGCCGCCGGGTCATCGGCGACGTCTTCGCCGGCGTCGCCAACCGCATGGAGTCCGGCTACCTGCTCCGCGACATCGTCACCAAGATCAACGGCATCCACTTCGACTCGACCGAGGAGATTCACACCCTCGGCCACCTGTACGAGTCGATGCTCAAGGAGATGCGGGACGCGGCCGGCGACTCCGGCGAGTTCTACACCCCCCGGCCGGTCGTCCGGTTCATGGTCGCCGCCACCGACCCGCGGCTCGGCGAGACCGTCCTCGACCCGGCCTGCGGCACCGGCGGCTTCCTCGTCGAGGCGTACACCTACCTGGCGAAGCAGTGCGAGACGGTCGAGGACCGCCGGACGCTACAGGAGCGGAGCATCCTCGGCGGGGAGGCCAAGCCGCTGCCGTACATGCTCGCCCAGATGAACCTGCTCCTGCACGGCCTGGAGGCCCCGCGGATCGACAAGGGCAACAGCCTGGCCCGCCGGCTGACCGACATCACCGACGCCGACCGGGTGGACGTGATCCTGACCAACCCGCCGTTCGGCGGCGAGGAGGAGCGGGGCATCCGGGAGAACTTCCCGGCCGACAAGCAGACGGCCGAGACGGCTCTGTTGTTCCTGCAACTCATCATGCGGCGGCTGCGCGGGCTAAAGCCCGCGGCTACAGATGAAACTGCCGCGGGAACGGTAGCCGCGGGCTTTAGCCCGCGCCCCGGCCGGGCGGCCGTGGTCGTCCCGAACGGGACGCTCTTCGGCGACGGCGTCTGCGGCCGGATCAAGCAGGAGCTGCTGACGAAGTTCAACCTGCACACCGTCGTCCGCCTGCCCAACGGCGTGTTCGCCCCGTACACGTCGATCCCGACCAACGTCTTGTTCTTCGACCGGTCCGGGCCGACGGCCGACGTGTGGTACTACGAGCTGCCGCCGCCGGCCGGCCGCAAGCAGTACACCAAGACGCAGCCGTTACAGTTCGAGGAGTTTGCCGACTGCCTGGCGTGGTGGAAAGACCGCACGGAGACAGACCGGGCGTGGAAGGTGCCGGCCGCGGAGCTGTTGGCGGCCGGCTGCAACCTGGACCGGAAGAACCCGCACGCGAAGCAGGACTACGAGCACCTGCCGCCGGAGCAGCTGGCCGAGGACATCTTGCGGAAGGAGCTGCGGATCGCGGAGATCATGCGGGAGGTCAAGGCGCTGCTGGCCCAGGCTCGGTAGCCGCGGGCTTTAGCCCGCGCCTCGGGGCGGACGCGGTCGCCGCGGTTGGTAGCCGCGGGCTTTAGCCCGCGCCGTCGGGACAAAGAGCGCGGGCTAAAGCCCGCGGCTACCGGACGGGGGAACCGTGAGCGGAGGATGGGATGAGCGCATGGCCGACGGTGCCGCTGGGACAGGTGCTGCGACACCGCAAGGAGTTCGTTGCGATCGATGACTTGGCGACTTACAAGCGCTGCCGGGTTCAGCTTCACGCCGCGGGTATCGTCCTCCGCGATTCCGTTGCCGGGGCTGAGATCAAGACAAAGACGCAACAGGTCTGCCGGGCCGGCGAATTCCTAGTCGCGGAGATCGACGCCAAGCACGGCGGCTACGGCATCGTCCCGGACGACCTCGACGGGGCGATCGTCAGCAGTCACTACTTCCTGTTCACGATCGACCCGGGCAAACTGGACCGGCAGTTCCTGGCCTACTACTACTGGACGCCGGCTTTCCACGAGCAAGTCGCCGCGCAAGGGACGACGAACTACGCGGCGATCCGGCCCCATCACGTCCTCGAATACACCATCCCCCTCCCGCCGCTGGCCGAGCAGCAGCGGCTGGTGGGGCGGATCGAGGCGGTGGCGGCCAAGGTGGCGGAGGCGACGCGGCTGCGGGATGACGCCCAACAGGGGCTGACCACCGCACTTCAGCAAGGGTGGCAGGCCGCGTTTTCGTCACCGGACGCGCGCTCAGTTGGTGATTTAGTCCGCCTTCAGAGCGGATATGCCTTCAAGAGCGAGTGGTTTACGAACGAGGGAATTCGCCTCGTCCGGAACGTGAATATTGGCCACGGCGAGGTTGTCTGGCAGCAGACGGCCCGCATCCCGATGGAGCGGCGTGAAGAGTTCAGCCGATTCGAACTCAAAGAAGGTGACATACTGATCACTCTCGACCGTCCGCTGATCGCCACCGGCGTCAAGGTGGCACGGGTCAGGAAGGCGGACCTTCCCAGCCTCCTGCTCCAGCGGGTCGCTCGGGTCAACTTTGTCGGGGATGACCTCGACCCGGACTATTTCTTCGCCTGGCTGCATTCGCCGCACTTCGCGAACGGTATTGATCCGGGCCGCAGCAACGGGGTTCCTCACATCTCGCCGAAAGACGTTGAAAAACTGACCATTCCCATCCCGTCACGCAGGGAGCAGCGCGCGGTGGTGACGCGACTCTCCGCAATCTCGGAGCGGGCGAAGGCATTGCAACGGATGCAAATGGACTCCGCCGCCGAACTCGCCGCCCTGCTGCCGGCGGTGCTGGACCGGGCGTTCCGCGGCGAGCTGTAGCGGTGCCCTGGCGGCACTCACGCTCGGGGCGGCGGCTGGAACCCGATCCGCCCGCGCTTCGGCTCGGCCGGCGGCGGCTCCATCAGCGCCCGGATGGCGTCGAACACCACCTTGAACTGGGCGTCGTACTTCTTCTCCAGCGCCACCAGCTTGGCCGCCAAGTCGGCGTGGGTCGCCCGCAGCTGCCGCATCCGCACGAACGCCCGCATGATCTCGACATTGACCCGCACCGCCCGCTCGCTCTTGAGCACGCTCGACAGCATCGCCACGCCCTGCTCGGTGAAGGCGTAGGGGCGGTAGCGGACGTTTCGCTTGGATGCGGTCACAGATTGTGACCGCATGGCGTCGGCCTCCTCCGACGTCAGGCGAAACATGAAGTCCTCAGGGAAGCGTCCCAGGTTGCGTCGCACCCCTTGGTTTAAGGACTTGGTCGTCACGCCATAGAGCGATGCTAAGTCCTTATCCAACATCACCTTCTGGCCGCACAAGAGAAGGATCGCCCGATCGATCCGCTCCTGCGGGACCAACGCTCCGGTCGGGTCCATCGCCCACGTCCTTGGTTCGAGGAGTCCCGGTCGGCACTCTGGGGACCGGTATGCGGTCACAGATTGTGACCTTGAACGGCCGGCCGCGTCAAGCACCGTCGCTCGCCTCACGGGGCGAGGCCGCTTCGCGCCTCCACCGCTCGGTAGCGGAACGGCTCGAACCGCGTCCCCGGACCCACCCGCTCCAGCCGGCCCGCCGCCGCCAGGCCCCGCAGCCGGGCCTCCACCGTCCGCGGCTTCGGCCGCTGCCGGTCGGCCGCCGGCCACCGCTCCCACACCTCCCGCGGCGTCAGCGCCAGACCCGCCGCCCGGACGATCGTCTCCGCCGTTTGCGCCGCCACGTCCGCCGGGGCGTCCGGCCCGTCCGGCAGCACCGCGTACTCCGTCCCGTCCGCCGACAGCTCCACCAGCACCCGCCGCGGCGTCGCCTCGTGCCGCGACCAGGCCACCAGCCGCCGCCGGCGGTTCTCCTCCGTCGCCGGCCCCGCCCAGTGCACCTCCACCAGGAAGTCCACCATCGCCGCCAACGCCCCCGTCCCCCGCGCCCCCTGGCCGCCGATCGTCCGCCCCTTCCGCGGGTGGTGGACCAGCAGCACCCCCGGCCCCGACGCGGCCAGCTCCCGCACCGGCCGCAGGGCCGCCGTCATCGCCGCGGCGTTCGCCTCCTCGTGCCCCGGCAGCATCGCCGCCAGCGGGTCGATCACCACCAGGTCGATCGGCCGGCGGCGGTGCAGCTCCCGCAGGTCCTCGATCAGGTCGCCCCACTGCCGCGGCAGCGGCGCCCGCACGTACGGGGCGAACGCGAACGACACGCCGTCGCCGATGTCGTGCCGCGTCATCCGGACCAGCCACAGGAACGCCCCCTCCTCGGTGACGACCACCGCCCGGCCCGGGGTGACTTCCCGCCCCGCCAGCTGACCGCCGGTGCTGAGGCGGGCGAGGAGTGTGGCGAGTAGGGTGGTTTTGCCGATCTTCCATTGGCCGGTGAGCAGGGTGAGGAAGTGGCGGGCGACGTAGCCGTGCCATAGCCAGGGCACCGGCCGGTCGATGTGGGAAGGAATCTCCGACCGGCGGAACAGGCGGCAGCCGGTGCGGAACAGCGACTCGGTTTCGGGCGGAAGGTCAACGGCGGTCGGGAGTTCGGATGTGACGTCGGACATGGGACACCTCGGGAGATGTGAAAGGTGAAGTGACGTGAGCCGCTTGCGGCTAAGCAGGCAACCGCTCGCATAGCCGCAAGCGGCAGGCGCTGGAACCCTCGGCGATTCAGCCCCGGTTGTCAAATAACACCGGTGCGGGCAACAGGAGCTACGGGAGCTGAAACATCGACGCGGGCTGTGCGCCCAAGACAGTGGGGGAGAAACGCGCGCGGGGAGCGGTAACCAGATTAATCCACACGACCCCTCCAGTTTGCCCGGTTTACCGCGCCCCTCGCTTGACAAATCTCCCGCTGACAGCGAGAGTTACGGGTTGTAGGCGTTATTCAGGTTCACCCCGCCGCCCACGAGGGGTCTGTCATGCCCGCACTCGGTTGGCCCCGCCGGTTCCCCCGGCGGCCGCCCCGCGGCCTCGCCTCCGCCGTCGCCCGGGCGGACTTCCTGTGCCTGGAAGCCCGCGTCCTGCCCGCCGTCTTCACCGTCAACTCCTTCGCCGACGGGGCCGACGCCCGCCCCGGCGACGGCGTCGCCCTCACCGCCGACGGCCGCGTCACCCTGCGCGCCGCCATCATGGAGGCCAACGCCCTCGGCGGCGCCTCCACCATCGTCCTGCCGGCCGGGTCGTACACGCTGTCCCTGGCCGGCGCCAACGAGGACGCCGCCGCCACCGGCGACCTCGACATCCTCGCCCCGATCACCGTCCGCGGGGCCGGCTCCGGCACGACCACCATCCACGGCGACGGGTCCGACCGCATCCTCGACGTCCGCACCGGCCAGACCGTTACAGTCCAGGGCGTCACGCTCACCGGCGGCAACGCCGACGTCGGCGGGGCGGTGCGGGCCAACGGCGGCGGCACGCTCAACCTCAACAACGTCGTCCTGAGCGGCAACACGGCCACCGCCGACGGCGGGGCACTCGCCGCGTCCGGCTCCGAGACCGTCAACCTCAACACGGCCCTGATCCAGAACAACTTCGCCGGCGGCTCCGGCGGCGGCCTGTTCCTCGACGGGGCGACGGCCATCGCCTTCGTCGCCACCCTGGCCGGCAACACGGCCCAGGGGAACGGCGGCGGCCTGGCCGTGGTGGACTCGGCCGGCACCAACCACGGGGCCGCCCAGTTCCACCAGTCCACCCTCAGCGGCAACACGGCCGGCCGGTTCGGCGGCGGCGGCTACGTCGCCGCGGGGACGATCGCCTTCTTCACCGACACCACCGTGACCCTGAACCGGGCCGGCGCCGCCGGCGGGTTCTTCAATGCCGGCGGCAGCTTCGGGCTCGGCAATAGCATCGTCGCCGGCAACACCGGGTCCGACACGCCGGACGTCTCCGGGACCGTCACCAGCCAGGGCTTCAACCTCGTCGGCATCGGCAGCGGGGCCAGCGGGTTCGCCGGCACCGACCTCGTCGGCACGGCCCTCGCCCCGATCGACCCGATGCTCAGCCCGCTCATCCTCCGCGGCGGGGCGACGCCGGTCCACGTGCCGACGCCCGGCAGCCCGGCCCTGGACCGCGGCCGGGCGTTCGCCACCGCCGACCAGCGGGGCGTCGCCCGCCCGGCCACCGGCTCCGACATCGGCTCCGTCGAGGCCCGGGCGTTCGGCATCACCTCGCCGTCCGGCGGGCAGCACGCCGCCGCCGGGACGGCGTTCGCATCGGTCAAGGCGGTCGTCACCGAGGGCGGCCAGCCGCTGCCCGGGGCGACCGTCACGTTCACCGCCCCGGCCACCGGCCCGGGCGGCGTGTTCGGCGTCGGCGGCGGCCAGGCCGCCACCGCCCAGACCGACGCCAACGGCGTCGCCGTCGCCCCGACGTTCACGGCCAACTTCCAGGCCGGCTCGTACTCCGTCAAAGCCGTCTCGGGCGGCGTGTCGGTCGGCATCCCGCTGGTCAACGACCCGGCCCCCGCCGGCACGCTCGCCCTCACGGTCACGCCGCCGTCCGCCGCGGCCGGCACGCCGCTGAAGCTCACCGTCACCGCCCTGAACCCGGACGGCACCCGCAACCTCACCTACGCCGGCACCGTCACGTTCAGCACCGATGCCACCGTCGCCCAGCTGCCGGGGCCGTACACCTTCACCTCCACCGACCAGGGCCAGAAGACGTTCACCGTCACGCTCGGCAGCGTCGGGTCGCACGTCATCCGCGTCGTGGACACGACCGGGGCGCCGGGCGGGCAGGTGTCGGTCACGGTCACGCCGGTCACGAACCGCTTCGACGTCACCGCCCCGGCGACGGTCAACGAGGGCGACCCGTTCAGCGTCACCGTGACCGTCCGCGACGCGGCCGGCAACGTGCTGACCAACTACGTCGGCCCGGTCACGGTCACCAGCGACGACCCGCGGGCCGTCCTGCCGACCGGCGCGTCGTTCACCGCGTCCGACGGCGGGGTGAAGACGTTCACCGGCCTGAGCCTCCGCCCGCCGGGGCCGCGGACGATCACCGTCACCGCCGCCGACGGCACCGCCGGCTCCGCGTCGATCGGCGTCGTCAATTTCGGCCCGAGCGGGCTGGTGCTGACGACCGACAATTCCGCGATCTCCGAGGGCCAGGCGGTCACGCTGTCCGGCACGTTCTTCAACCCGGACCTGGGCGACACGCACACGATCGTCGTCGACTGGGGCGACGGGTCGCGCTCGACCGTCGCCGCCGACCCGCCCGACGCGGCCGGGACGTTCCCGTTCCACGCCACGCACACCTACACCGACGACCCGGCCGGCCCGAACGACGCCTACAAGATCGGCGTGACCGTGACCGACGCCGCCGGCGGCACGGCCACCGGCGCCACCAGCGAGACGGTGACGAACGTCCCGCCACAGCTGCCGCCGTCCGGCGGGCTGGCGGTCGGCAACCAGGGCTCGCCGCTCAACCAGGCGGTCGCGTTCACCGACCCCGGCTCCGACTCGTGGACGGCCACGGTCAACTACGGCGACGGCACGACGCAGGTGATCGCCGTCGGCCCCGGCCGGTCGTTCGTCCTCAACCACGTGTACAAGGCCGAGGGCACGTTCACCGTCTCCGTCAAGCTGACGGACGACGACGGCGGCTCGTCCGGGCTCCTCGAGCGGGCGGTGATCTTCCTGCCGGGCACGACCGGGGTGAAGGCGATCCTCGTCCCGGCCGGCCAGGCGCGGACGCTGACCATCGCCGGGGCGGAGGTGACGCTCGACAACGAGGGCGGGACGACCCCGGCGATCCTGCTGCTCGGCTCGGTCAACCTGGCGGCGCTGAACGGCCTGACCGGCAGCCCGACGAAGGACCCGACGCGGCTGGTGGCGGCGTACGACATCCGGGTGCTGGACCCCGGCGCGGCCAGCGTGCTGACGGCGAAGCTGACGTACCCGAACGGGGTATCGGGGGCCGACCCGTCGGTGCTATACTACGACCAGGCCGCCGGCGCCTTCCGGTCGGTCAAGGGCAGCACGGCGCTGACCGGGTCGTTCGCCGTGGACAAGGCCGGCCGGCGGGTGACGTTCCTGCTGGACGGCACGTCCACGCCGACCGACCTGAACCTGGGCGGGACGGTGTTCACGCTGTCGGTGCCGGCCCCGCCGCCGCCGCAGCCGCAGCCGTCGGCCACCGCCGGCTCAACGCCGTTCTTCCTGGCGTCGGCCGCCCCGGGCAGCGCGGCCCTGGCGGCGCTGGGCGACACGGCGGTGGCCGCCCCGATTCCCACGACGGGGCTGGTCAGTAGCAGTACACTGACGGTGGCGGTGTCCGCGGCCGAGGGGCTGCGGCGGGGCGGCGGGGACGAGACGCCGGCCGGCCGGCTGGTGACGACCCAGACGCTCACCACCGTCTTCAAGGCGGTGATGGAGATCCGCGACTACGTGGTGGAGGCCCTGCGCATGTGGCTCGACCAACCGGCCCCGATGGAAGCGCCCGCCGCCGTCATCCCGCCGCCCGACACGATCGACCAGGTCCAGCTGCGGCAGCTGACCATCGACGTGGCCGCCGCCACCAAGACCGTCGAAGCGGCCCCGCCGAAGCCCGCGGAGGTGCAATACGAGGCGGTGCCGCTGCCGCCGCCGGCGGTCGAGGTGGACCCGGTCGTGGCGACGGCCGAGACGCACCCGTGGTGGCTGAAGTCGTACGAGCACCGGTCCGAGCCGGCCGCCGACGACCCGATCCCGATCCCGGCGGCCGAGCCGACCGACGCCGACCGGGCCGCGGCCGGGGTGACGGCCGTGTGGCTGGGCGGGGCGGCGCTGGCCGCCGTCGCCCCCGAGCCGCCGGCCGACGATGAAGAGCAGTACCCGCCGCCGGCCGAGGACGAGGACGAGGATTGACCGTTCTCTGAGACAGTGGGGCCGCTTG
>DASXAN010001575.1:0-3422 GCA_036406755.1 Gemmataceae bacterium | reverse complement strand
TCTGTGTTCATCTGTGTGCATCTGTGGTTAATTCCTCTTCAATCCTCCGGATTCCGGTTGAACTTCTGGTACGGCAGCCGCACCCCGCGGACCGTCGTCTCGTCCGCGCGCAACAGCGCGTTCGGCACCCCGTAGAACCGTGACCCGGCGAACGTCACCACGTCGTCCTGGTCCACGCCGTCGCCGCTCACCCCGAACCCGCCGATCAGGTTGCCGAAGTTCAGGTCCGGCGTGTCCCGGTACAGCGGGGCCGCCCCGGGGAAGAACACGATCCCGTTCTGGTTCAACTGGTTGCCTTGCTGGCGGAAGTTCGTCTGCGGGTTGAAGGCGTCGTGCCCGAGCACGCTCTGGAACGCGCTGGCCGGCAGCGGCGGGCCGACCAGCCGGCCGGTCAGCGGGTCCACCCCGCCGTCGTTGAGGATCGAGTACGGCCCCGGCGGGTCGCCGTCGATCGCCTCCGGGAACCGCGGCTCCGCCAGATACCGGAACGTCCGGTTCGTGAACGCCGTCCCCGGCGGCACGCCCGGGTTGTCCACCGGCTGGAGCTGCGTCGGGTCGGCGTAGTAGGCGACGTTGCGGGACTTGGCCACCGCCACGTCGATCGAGAACACGGTCGCGTCCGGCATCCGGTAGAGGCCGACGATGTTCCCGTTCTGGTCGGCGACGGCGAACACCATCCGCGTGCGGCTGTCCAGCGGCAGGCGGATGGCCGCCCGGGTGACGGCCGCCTGGATGAACCCCGACGTGATGATGAAGTTCACGTCCGCGGCCGTGACGCCGGCCCCGTCGTGCGGGGTGACCAGCCAGCCGACCGGGACTGGCAGCCCGTCCAGGGCGGTCGCCCCGCCGGTCGTCACCGGCTGGTCGGTGCCGTTGGCCGTGCCCTGGCCCAGGGCGATGCCGTACTTGACCAGCCGGCCCGGACCCTCGATGCCGCCGGGGCCGATGATGTCCAGCGTCACCCCGACGAGGTCGATCCGCTGGTTGTCCTCGGTCAACGGCAGGCCGAACCCCGGCAGGGCCGGCTGGCCGCCGATCGCCCCGATCCCGAACCCCAGCCCCGGCGCCCCGCCGACGGCGGCGAACGCCATGTACTCCGCCTCCAGCGACCGGTCCGGCTTCTTCGGGTCGAACGTCGTGCTCAGGGACGAGTTCTCCTCGGTGGCGTACCCGGTCGTACCGGGGAAGAACACGCCAATGCCGCCGACCAGGGCGCCGTTCTTGTAGATGGGGATGCCGCCGGGCAGCGTGCCGATGCCGCGGCCCTCCGCCTTCGGCCGCAGGCCGGAGGCCACGCCGTAGGACACCGGCGCGAACAGCGACTGGCCCGGCGGGACGAACGCCGGGTCGATATTGAACCGCTGGGCGAGCGGCACGTCGTCGGCGGTGCCGAGGATGCGGTCCGGGCCGGGCGAGAAGGTCGTGTCGCGGTTGGTGCCCTCGATCTGGAACAGGTCCACCTGCGGGGTGTTGGCGATGTTCGGCGGGAAGTGGCCGCCGACGCTGACCGGGGCGACGTACCCAGGACCGCGGAGGGTCGAGTTCGGATCGGTGATGCTCGGGTTGGAGTTCACCTCCCGCTCGGTGATGGTGGACTGGCTGATGAACTCGACCGTGCGCGACGTGAGCGGGGCCTGGTTGTTGGCGAAGAACGCCCCGGTCCGGGCCTCGGCCACCGCCCCGTCGATGGCGAACGTCAGCGTGTCCGGGTTGCCGGTGACGAGCGGGGAGACGCCATCCTCGATCCGCACGCCGAGGATGCGGCCGTTGCGGTCCACGACGGCGATGATCGCGTCCCGGCTCGGCGAGGCGGCCGAGGCCCGGTCGAGCAGCTGCGTCACCTCGCCGGCCGAGATCGTGGCCAGGTCGGCCGGGTCCGGGGCCGGGTCGGCGAGCGGGGCCGGGTCGGGGACCAGCGACATCTGGTCGGCCGGGTCGGCGGTGACGAGGTCGGCCGACTGCACCTGCACCAGCTTGTCGGCCCCGGGGCCGCCGTCGAGGCTGTCCGCGCCGCCGCGGCCGTTGAGCAGGTCGCGGCCGGCACCGCCGGAGAGCGAGTCGTCCGCCGGGCTGCCGCCGAGCTTGTCCCGGCCCTCGCCGCCGGTGAGCGTCGTCTGCCCGCCGCCGGCGATCAGGTCGTCGTTGCCGGGGCCGCCGTCGATCGTCGCCGGCTGCGTCACGGTCCGAGCGACGCGGACGACGTCGTCGCCGGCACCGGCCTGAATGTTGATGGAGCTGACCGCGGCCGGGTCGAAGGCGGCGACCTGCTGGCCGTGGTCGCGGACGACGAGCTGGCCCTGGTCGAGCAGCACGTCGATGCGGTCGCGATCCGGCGTACCGGTGACGGTGAGCACGCCGCCGCTCAGCCCGGCGGTGACGGCGGGCACGGCCCGGGGTTCGAGCCGTTCGACGAACAGGCGGACCGGCCGGGCCATACCATCCCCCTTCCGTGCGGGACGCCGCGACCTCGTTACCATCGGCAAACTCGCCGCAGGTTTGCACGAAATTCAGGGAATCAGAAAAAACGGCTCAAGAGCCGTTACAACCCCGAAAGTCTGCCCTGTCGCCGGTCGATATGAGACGGGAGGTATCCGGGCGCGGGGGGCGCTCCAGTGAACGAACCACAGAGGCATAGAGGACACAGAGGAAGAACACAGAGGAAGAAATATGTTTTTCTTTCTCTGTGCTCTTCCCTCTGTGTCCTCTGTGCCTCTGTGGTTCGTTCTTCTGCGTACACCGACCCGCTCGACATGATCGTGCCGACCGCCGCCCCGCTCGTGGACCCGAACGTCGTCCCGGCCCAGATCCCGCCGATCCCCACGCCGGACGCCTTCCCCCCCGACCGCCCCGACCTGCTCAACCGCCCGCTCGAACCGGTGCCGCCGCCGACGGCCGAGACGCCGCTGCCGGAAATCCTCCGCCCGGCCCCGGTCCTGCCACCGCTGGGGTTCACCGGCCCGTCCGGCATCCTGCCGCGGGTCCGGCCGGACCGCGACTACGTCCCGATGGAGGACCGCTGGCGGCTCGGGTTCCCGGCCTGGGACCGGTACACGTTCACCCCCGAGTACCCGCGGACGCCGGACTACCCGTACCAGCTCGGCAGCAAGTGGGACCCGTTCAACCAGAACGTGCTCAAGGGCGACTACCCGATCTGGGGCCAGCACACGTTCCTGAACGTCACCGGCATCAGCCGGGCGATCGGCGAGGGGCGGATGCTGCCGACGGCCACGACGCCGTTCGAGAGCACCGCCCGACCGTTCCAGGAGGAGTTCTTCGGCCGGCCGAACCAGGGGTTCTACACCCACTTCCTGCTCGTGTCGTTCGATCTGTTCCACGGGGACGCGGCGTTCAAGCCGGTGGACTGGCGGATCAAGTTCACCCCGGCGTTCAACTTCAACTACCTCGGCGTCAACGAGACCGGC
>DASXAN010001574.1:0-2312 GCA_036406755.1 Gemmataceae bacterium | reverse complement strand
TCGACCGCGTCCCCTTCGATGAGTACAAGGCCGAGTACGGCCAGACGCTCGTCTGCGGCCTCGGCCGGCTCGGCGGCGTCCCGGTCGGCGTGGTGGCCAACCAGCGGAAGCGGTGCAAGCCGGCCCAGGGACCACTCCAGTACGGCGGCGTCATCTACGTGGACAGCGCCGACAAGGCCGCGCGGTTCATCATGGACTGCAACCAGACGCGGGTGCCACTGCTCTTCTTCCAGGACGTCAACGGCTTCATGGTCGGCCGGGACTCGGAGCAGGCCGGCATCATCCGGGCCGGGGCGAAGCTGGTCAACGCCATCGCCAACAGCGTCGTGCCGAAGGTCACGCTGATCACCGGCGGGTCGTTCGGGGCGGGTAACTACGCCCTGTGCGGCAAGGCGTTCGACCCGCGGTTCGTCTTCGCCTGGCCGGAGGCCAGGTACGCCGTCATGGGCGGCGACCAGGCGGCGAGTACGCTCCTGGAAATCCAGGTGCAGGCGCTGAAGCGGGCCGGCCACGAACCCGACGCCGACGAACTGGAGGAGTTACGTCAGAAGGTGAAGGCATCCTATGGCGAGCAGCAGGACATCCGCTACGCTGCCGCCCGGCTGTGGGTGGACGCGATCGTGCCACCGGAGCGGACCCGGGAGACGCTGCTGACGGCCCTCGACATCGCCACACGATACGACGACGGACGCGAATTCAAGACCGGGGTCCTGCAAGTTTGATCGGGTCGTGCGTTCACGGGCTGTCGACACACCCCGGAGGACGCACCATGATCCGCCGCGCCGCGCTGGCCGTGGCCGCGCTCTCGTTCGGCCTTTCGGCCGCCGCCCTCCTCGCCGCCGACACGTCCGGACGCGCCGCCCGCCGACCCCTGGCCGATCGCCGTCCCCACCCGGATCCCATCGGAGTTGCCGTCTCGTCCGACGGCAGGCGCGCCTACGTCGCGCTCAATGGGACTGATGAATTGGCCGAGGTGGACCTGGAAACCGGTGAGGTATTGCGCCGTTTCAAGACCGGGCACCGCCCGAACGAAGTGTTCCGAGACGGCTCGACCCTTTACGTCGCCGACGACGAGCCCGAGTTCCTGCGGATCGATCTGGCGAACGGCGAGACGGACCGTTTCGGCGCGTCGCGGTTTCCGGACGGGTCCGTCCGCAAACGCGCGGCCGTGGGAATCCCGCTGCCGGACGGCCGCGGATCGGCCGGACTGCACCTGGATGCCGAGCCGGACTGGGACCGATCACCCTTCAGGCGCGTGACGGGCCAGGTGTTTACCAACTCTTTCGCGGCGACCTTCCCATACGACGGTTCCGTGGCGGTGGCCCGTACCGGAGGATTCTCGGGGGCGTTGGGGTTTGCCGGCGGCGGTGCCGCGCATGAATTGAGCGGCTCGCTCGACACCGGCCGGGTCGGTGCCGCCGATCCGGCCGACGCGGTCTGGAGCGCATCAGCCCAGACGCTTTTCGTCTCCGCGGCCGGCTCAGACGTGGTTCTTTCGCTGAAGGCCAAGCCGCTGAGCGCCGCCCTGCAGGAGGTTGTCGATCGGCCGACCCCGCCGCCCGCCCAGTTCGGCTGGAGCGGGTTTGGCGGATTCGTCGCGCCCAGGCTGGAGGTGGCATATCGCAGCCGCGTGCCGGGCGTCCTCCGAACGCAGTCCAACCCGCGCCGGCTGGCCCTGTCCGACGACGGCCGGACGTTGGTGGCCGCCAACACGCTGTCGGACTCGCTCACCGTCATCGCAGTCGATGGTTCCACCTCCCGCGTCGTGAAACACATCCCGCTCGGCGGGCCCCCGGCCGGCCCGGCCCGCCGCGGCGAGATCCTGTTCCATTCGAGCCGCATGACGTTCAACGGACGCTTCTCCTGTGCGTCCTGCCACCCCGGCGGGGGCAGCGACGGTCGGGTGTGGGACACGCCGGCGGAAAACCCGGGACCGCGCCGCACCAAGCCGCTTTTCGGCGTCGCCGACACGGCCCCCTACGGTTGGCACGGCGATAGTCCGACACTTGCCGACCGCGTCCGCAAAACACTAGGCAGGTTACATCGCCGAACGCCGTCGCCGGCCCAGGTCACGGACCTCGTGGCCTACCTCGAGTCGTTGCCGGCACCGGCGGCGAAACCGATCCCTGAGGAAAAGCGGGAGCAGGCCTGCCGCGGCCGCGAGCTGTTCGAGGGCAAGGGCCGGTGCGCCCGGTGCCACAGCGGCGACTCGCTACAGGACGGCGAACTGCACGACGTCGGCTACGGCGGCCCGTTCCGAACGCCGTCCCTCCGCGGAGTGTCGGTGCGGCGTCCGCTCCTGCACGACGGGC
>DASXAN010001573.1:0-6912 GCA_036406755.1 Gemmataceae bacterium | reverse complement strand
GTTTTCGCTCGTCGCCCTGATCCTCACGCTGTCCCTGGACCTGCGGCTCAGCACGGCCATCCCGCCGGGGTTCGTCGAGGAGTTCACGGACACGGTCAACAAGCGGAAGTTCAAGGAGGCGTTCGAGTTGGCCCGCAACGACCCGTCGTTCCTGGGCAAGGTGCTGACCGGCGGCATGAGCCGGCTCCAGTACGGCATCGAGGACGCCCGCGACGCCGCCCTGAACATGGTTGAGAGCCTGAAGTCGAGCAAGGAGCAGTTGAACAACTACACGGCCGTCATCTCGTCGCTGGGGCCGCTCATCGGGCTGGTCGGGACGGTGTTCGGCATGATCCTGTCGTTCAAGGAGCTGGCCAAGGGCGGCAAGGTGGACGCGGCCCGGCTGGCCGACGGCATCTCGCACGCCCTGGTCATCACGATGCTCGGCATCGGCATCGCCGTGCCGGGGCTGTTCTTCAACGCCTTCTTCCGCAACCGCATTACGCGGATCAGCATGGACACGGCCAACATCGCCGACGACCTGCTGACGCAGATGTACCACAACTCGAAGAAGCCGGCTTCACCGTCGTCGGCCGAGGTGCGGACGACGGCCACGCCGCCGCCGGCACCGGTGAAGTAGGTTCCAAGCCCACCCGCGGCGGCGGGTGGGTTGTTCATCCCCCACCCGCCGCCGCGGGTGGGCTTGGTGGGTTTGGAGGGATGCGGGATGTCCCACGGCTCCTCCGCCGACGCCGAACCGAACCTGGTCCCGCTGCTCGACCTGGTCCTGCAGCTGGTCATGTTCTTCATGACCTGCGCCCAGTTCGCGATCATGGAGCAGACCGACCAGTCGATCAAGCTGCCGCAGGCGGCCCAGGCCAAGCCGATCCCGGAGGAGGGGCTGGGGCCGGACGTGGTGTTCCTGGGCATCACCAACAACGGCGAGGTGAAGGTGTCCGGCCGGCCGCCGATGACGACCGAGGAGGAGGTCACCACCTTCCTCAAGCGGGACGTGTACGAGTCGGCCAAGCGGGCGGCCCAGCAGCGGGGCGAGAAGGACGTCCGCACCACGATCGTCATCCGGGCGGACCAGAACGCCGACTTCGCCCAGGTGTACAAGGTCATGCGCCGCTGCCAGGAGGCCGGGCTGCGGAAACTGCAACTGCGGGCCATCCAGTCGGGGAGCTGAGCCGTGGCCAGATCGCACCACGAGAGGAGCGACGTGCCGGTCGAGGTGACGCTGCCGATCACCCCGATGCTGGACATGTCGTTTCAGCTGTTGTTCTACTTCGTCATGACCTTCCAGGCGGCCAACGCCCTGGAGGGGCAGCTCGACATGTACCTGCCCAAGGCCGGCAGCCCGCAGGCCAAGAAGCCCGACCAGGTCGATCTGACCAAGGACTCCGACGCCGACCTGGAGCAGCAGGCGGACGTGACCGTGGTCGTCTCGTCGCAGCGGGGCGACGTCGAGGGCCTGAGCATCCGCGAGAAGACCAAGAACACGCTGGTGGAGATGAAGTCGCTCCGCGGGGCGCTGGCGAAGCTGCGGTCCGAGCTGGGCGAGGGCCAGACGGCCATCAAGATCGAGGCCGACAGCCATCTGAAGTACGCCCGGCTGGTCGAGGTCATGGACGCCTGCCTGGGGGCCGGGTTCAAGTCGGTGGGGTTCGCACCGCCGCCGGACTTGCGGTAAGATGAGGGCGGCCGGAACTCATTGCCCCGTCTCACCGTCGAACGAGTAGACACCTCGGAGTTGCCCGCATGTGGTCGGTCCGCGTTCTGGTCGCGTCAGTCGGGCTCGGCCTGGGCCTGCCGGCCGCCGGGCAGGAGCTGACGCCGCCGACGCCCAACGACCCCGAACCGGCCGCCCGCCCGGCTGCCCCGCCCACGGCCGCGAACGTCATGTTCAAATCCGACCTGCTCGGCCGCGTCGTGGACGGCGAGGGGATGCTGCCGGCCCGGTGGCAGAACCGCGAGGAGGTCCTGGCCTACGAGCAGCTGGTCTTGCACGCCCGCCAGTTCGCGCCGGACGTACTGGCGAAGGCCGCCCGCCGCGACCTGCGGTTGCCGCTGTTGCTCGGCCCGGACAAGGCCCGCTACCGCGGCGTCCCGGTCCACCTCGAAGGCTCGCTACGGATGCTGGAGCAGATGGAGCCGTCCAGTGGGCTGGCCGGCATGGCCGAGGGTCTGACGCACGTCTACCGCGGCTGGGTCGCGCTGGACGGGTACAAGGACGAACTCGGCCCGGTCCTGTGCGCCGTCGATTTCACCGAGCTGCCGCCGGGTATTTTGCCCCCCGTGACTCACGGGGGGCTAATTGACCGGCATGTCGGCATCGATGCGTTCTTCTTCAAGGTGATGAAGTACGAAACCCGCGAGCCGGCCCCGGAGGGCATCACCGACCGCTCGCCGGACGGCAAAGTGCACCGGCTGGCCCCACTGTTCGTCGCCCGGACGATCCGGCCGCGGGCCGTCGCCGCGGGCACGGCTGCGAGTGACAACCTGTGGCAGACGCCGGCGGCGGTCGTCGCCGGAACGGTCCTGCTGATCGCCGCGGCGGCCGGGGCGTGGCTGGTCGTGTCGTCGTGGTTGCGGCGGGAGGACGCCCGGGTGCGGGCTCGACTAAAGCAGGTGCGGCCCGGGGCATTTCCGGGCGAATCTGCGGCCGATGCCGGGGCCGCCGAGTTTGCCGCGGATGACGGTGTCGAGCAACGACCGTTCGGCCACAGCCCGTCGGCGAATTGAGCCGATCTTGACCGGACCGGGAGTGATTCGGGGAGACACGCGATGGCCACCGCCTCGTCGCAGGACACGCCGCGGAACAACGGCCGGCCGGCCGGCCCGGCCCCGGTCGTCGCCGTCCGCCAGGCCGCCATCGCCGCCGGCAACCCGGCCGACCGCCTCTGGCACCGCGACGTACCGGCGTGGGTGATCAGCGGTGGCATCCACATGGCCCTGATGGCCGTGTTCCTCATCTACAACTACTTCTTCGCCCCGCACCTGTCGGCCACCCCGCCGGAGAACCAGATCGTCGAAACCAAGCTCGACGACGCCAAGCCGGAGCAGCAGAACTTCGAGAACACTGACGTCGGCTTGGACCCGACCAAGGAGACGAATTACAACGTCGACCGCATCGAGAACGTGTCGGTGCCGGGGATCGTCCGCCCGGACGAGCCGGTCGGCATCGCCGGGGCGCCGGAGGGGCCGCCGCAGACGGTGCCGCCGCCGCCGGGCTTCGGCGGCGGCCAGGGCGGCGGCTTGGTCAGCCCGGACGCCGGGACCGGGGCCATGTTCGGCGAGGCCGGCGGCTGGATGGGCGGGCGGAGCCTGCCGGGCGTGGCGTTCGCCGGCCGCAGCGGCGCGACCCGCCAGAAGATGCTGCAAGAGGGCGGCGGCAACGCCGCGTCCGAGGCGGCCGTGGCCAAGGGGTTGAAGTACCTCCAGCGGACGCAGAAGGCCGACGGCCACTGGGTGCTCGACGGCATGCAGATGGTCACGGACAACTCCGCCGCCACCGGGCTGGCCCTGCTGCCGTTCCTGGCTGCCGGCCAGACGCACAAGGCGGCCAAGGGGGAGAAGGAGAGCACCTACGCCAAGACGGTCCAGTATGGGCTGGACTACCTCCGCAGCAAGCAGAAGCCGAACGGGTCGTTCGGCGCCGCGAACATGTACGGCGAGGCGATCGCCACGATGGCCCTGTGCGAGGCATACGGGATGACCCAGGACCCGGCCCTGAAGCGGCCGGCGCAGATGGGCATTGATAACCTCGTGCGGGCCCAGCACGCGGTCGGCGGCTACCGATACATGCCGGGGCAGCCCGGGGACACGTCCGTGACCGGGTGGTGCCTGCAGGCGCTGCAGAGCGGCTACCTTGCCGGGCTGAGCGTGCCGCGGGAGACGCTGTACAAGGTCGGCAACTTCCTCGACACGGTGCAGACCCAGTCCGGGGCGGCCTACGGGTACACGACCCCTGGGGCGTCGGCCAGCCTGACGGCGGTGGGACTGTTGTGCCGCGAGTACCTCGGGTGGGGGCCGAAGAACCCGACCCTCGGGGCGGGGGTGGAGAACCTGAAGAAGAACCCGCCGGCGAAGGGGAAGGGGAACATCTACTACTACTACTACGCCACCCAGGTGGTGCACTTCTTCGGCGGCGACGACTGGCTCAAGTTCTGGAACCCGAAGATGCGGGATCTGTTGATCGACACGCAGGACAACACGACC
Source organism: Gemmataceae bacterium (assembly GCA_036406755.1). Taxonomy (GTDB): domain Bacteria; phylum Planctomycetota; class Planctomycetia; order Gemmatales; family Gemmataceae; genus DASXAN01. The sequence continues at coordinate 2,712 of DASXAN010001573.1, read as the reverse complement.
GCCCCGACGAAGGGCAGCTGGTCGCCGGAGGGTGACCACACCGGCCGGGTCGGTGGCCGGCACACGTGCACCTGCCTGTCGCTGCTGACGCTCGAGGTGTACTACCGCCACCTGCCGCTGTACCGCCGCGACACCAGCGGGTTGAAGGACTTGGATTGAGAGTATAGGTCTTATGGGACCCATAGGACCCATGAGACCCATACACCGCTTACCACCCCTTTCCTTTCCCCAGCTTCCCGCCGGCCGGCGGCAGAAGCGCCCGTCCCGGTCGATGCCGTAACCTCCGCAGAGCCGATAACCGGGGCAGGGCCGCCCCCGCCGGACGGATTCGGCGGGCCGCCCGGCCCCGGAACGTGAGAGAGGCAGTCCCCATGAAGCGTATCCACGCCGCGGCCCTGGCGGCCGCCCTCGCCGGCGTCACCCCGGCCTGGGCGCAGCAACCCGCCGCCCCGGCCCCGTCCGACGCCATCACCCTGACCGGGCCGGACGGCACGGCGCACACATATAAGGTCCTCCGCACGTCGCGGCACCCGGCCGGCGGCACCGCCTACGAGGTCCGCGACCCGGCCACCGGCGACACGATGACTGTCGTCGAGAACGCCAACCCCGGCGACGTGAAGACGGTCGCCAAGGCGGAGAACAACGTGACCCGGTCGGCCAAGGCCGCCGACCCGATCCTCCAGCCGGGCCTGTATGGCTCGCCGAGGGTCCAGCCACAGTTCGCCGACTCCCCGAAGGTCAGGCCGGTGGCGGCCCCGGCCGCCAAGCCGGACACCCAGTACACCCGCCCCCCGGTGCCGGCCGCCCGCCGCTGGTTCGGCTGGTGGCGGAAGGACCCGCCGCCGGCCGCCGCGGCCCCGGCCCAGTCGTCGTCCCGCCGCGCCAAGCCGGCCCCGGCCCCCGTCCCCCCGACGAGCGTGGAGCTGGCCGCCTACAACCCCGACCCGGTCATCCGCCTGATCGCCAGCCTGAACGACGAGCTGCTGCCGTCGATGCGGGAGGTGTCAGCGGAGGCGCTGGCCCACGACGGGCGGGGTCGGCCGGACGTGGTCGAGGCGCTGGTTCGGGGTGCACAGACCGACCCGGCCCCGAGCGTGCGGGCGTGCTGCTGCCGGTGCTTGGCAGACATGCAGGTCCGCAGCCCGGAGTGCCTGGCCATCTTAAAGGGGCTGGCTGATGACCGCGAGCAATCGGTGCGGACGGCAGCTGCCGCCGCGTTGGCCGTGCTCGAACAACCGTGACCCGGCTATCGTCCAGTACTGAGTACTGGGTACTCAGTACTGGACGGCCGGGGCGGTTTCCTCTTGCCTTTTCCCGGCGACAGGCGCAGAGTTTGCCGCACAGGTCGGGCGGGGCCGGCCCCGGTGGGCTGGGAGCGGCCGTTCCACTCGACCTGACGGGAGGGATTTCACAGCTGGCGCGAAGATAGTGAGGCTGAGTAGCATTACGGACTTGCTCGCCTTGCCGGCCTAACCTACGATGGGTTTATAAAGGTTCAGTGCGCTTCGGACGCCGACCCCTGGCCCTGGGCATGCCGGCGTCCGTTTCATCGGCGGCGGGGATTAAGGCGTGGCCATGCAACCGGCGACCGCCTGTCTCGACTTCACCGACCGGGGGGTCTGTAGTGTGGCGGACCCGGCCGTGCCCAAGCTGAGCGTGTACGAAGACTGTGAACGGGAGGCGGCCAAGTACAAGTGGATCGAGAGTGAGAAGGCCGGGTGCGACCAGGGCGAAGAGGCGATCCGGCGGTGGGTGCGGGTACACTGGTCCGGATACTTGCGGTCGCGGTGGCTGGAGCACCTGCAAGGTAAGAAGTTCTGGGTGGAGCTCGACCGCGGCGACTTCGGCCTGCTCCTGAAAGAGTTCTGCGACAACGCCCTCCTGCTCGACCGCATCCTCGACCGCCTCAAGTCCGGCCAAGAAAACCTGCAAGTCATCCTCTGGGCGATCGAGTGGCACATCCCGATGGACCCCGTTCTGCAAATCCTGCGAGCCCTCGACATCAACAGCCGCCGCCTCGCCCACCGCTTCGACTGCTGACTTTCGTCACCGCACCGACCCGCCGTTGACCCGAACGATCTGCCCGGTGATGAACGCCGCCGCCGGCGATGCCAACCAGACCGCCGCCGCCGCGATGTCCTCCGGCGTGCCCCATCGTCCCAACGGCGTCTCCCGCCGCACCCGCGCCTGCCACGGCTCCGACGCCGTCTCGCCCCACGCCGTCCTGACCCACCCCGGCGCGAGACAGTTCACCCGCACCTGCGGCGCGAGGCTAACGGCCAGGCTGCGGGTGACGGCCATGACCGCCCCCTTGGCCGCGGCGAACAGCTGACCGCTGTCGCCCTCCATGCCCGTTTCCGCCTGGTCCCAGCCCATCGTCAGGATGACGCCGTGGCCCTGGGCCCGCATCCGCTCCCCGGCGGCGCGGGCGAGCCGCACGGTGGAGGTGACGTCGACGGCCAGCAGTTCGGTCAGCTTCCGCTCGAACGACCAGTTGGCGGCCGGACCGGTGAGCGTGTCGGCCCCGGCGTTGAGGACGAGCACGTCCAGCCCTCCCCACAGGTCCCAGGCTTCGGCCAGGAGGCGGTCGCCGGCGGCCGAGTCGCGGAGGTCGGCGAGGAAGGACTGCGACCGGATGCCGGCCGCGGCCAGCTCGGCGGAGACTGCGGCTGCGGCCGTGGACCGCCGGCCGTGGACGATGACGTCTGCACC
>DASXAN010001572.1:0-4318 GCA_036406755.1 Gemmataceae bacterium | reverse complement strand
CGAGACGACGGTTACCGCGACGTGGGCCGAGATGGCCCCCGACCGCCCCGTGACCATCGGCCGCCCGCTGCCGAGCCACACGGTCCACCTGCTCGACGGCGGGCTGGACCCCGTGCCCGAAGGGGCGGCCGGCGAGATCTGCATCGGCGGGCCGTGCGTGGCCGTCGGCTACGTCAACCGCCCGGACCTGACCGCCGAGAAGTTCATCGACGACCCGTTCTCCGACTCGCCCGGCGCCCGCCTGTACCGCTCCGGCGACCTGGGCCGGCTCACGACGGGCGGCGAGATCGAGTTCCTCGGCCGCATCGACTCGCAGGTGAAGGTCCGCGGCTTCCGCATCGAACTCGGGGAGATCGAGGCCGTCCTCCGCGAAAACCCCGCCGTGACCAACGCGCTGGTCGCTCTGGTCGAGACGGGCGGCGGCCAGGAACTGGCGGCGTACCTCACGCTGTGCGGGCCGGCCGCGGACGAGGTGCTGCGGGCGCGGCTTCATGCGGCCTTGCGGCACCGGCTGCCGCCGTACATGGTCCCGGCGTACGTCGAGGTGCTCGACGCCATCCCGACACTGCCGAGCGGCAAGGCCGACCGCGCGCGGCTGCCCGCGCCGACCTCGCCGCGCCTGGCGGCGCCGACCGGCGGGGGGGCGCCCCCGGAGACGCCGCTGGAGCGGGCCGTCGCCGCCGCGTGGGGCAAGGCGTTCGGCCACCCGGTGACGTCGGTGGACGCCGACTTCTTCCTCGACCTCGGCGGCCACTCCCTGTTGGCCGCCGGCGTCATCTCCGAGCTGCGCCGCGACCCGACGCTGCACGACCTCGGCATCGGCGACCTGTACACGCACCCGACCGTCCGCGGGCTGGCGCGGTATGCCGAGCGGCCTGCGGCACGTCCGCCCGCCGCGGTGGCGCGGCCGGCGGCCCGGCGCCACGGTAGCATGCGCGTGTGGGCGTGCGGCGCAGTGCAGGCGGCGCTGTTCTACCTGGCACTCGCCGTGTTCGGCGTGCCGGCCATTTTGGTCCTGTCGGCCGACCGGGCGTCACCGGTCGCCCTCGCCGGCGGCGCCGCGGCCGCCCTTGCCGCCACCCTGGGACTGAGCCTCGTACTCCCGGTCGTGGCCAAGTGGCTGCTGATCGGCCGCTTCCGCCCGGGCCGCTATCCTCTGTGGGGCTGGTACTACTGCCGCTGGTGGCTGGTCCGCAAGCTGCAGGGGCTGGCGCCGGCCAATTACCTCGCCGGCTCACCACTGTTCGCCCCTTACCTGCGCCTGCTCGGGGCCCGCGTCGGCCGCGGCTGCCACCTGGGGTCGGCCGCGCTCCAGCTGCCCGACCTGCTCGAGATCGGCGACGGCGCCAGCGTCGGCTACGGCGCCGTGCTTGAGCCGTTCTCCGTCGAGGGCGGCTGGTTCATCCAGGCGCCGGTGCGCGTCGGCGCCGGCGCGTTCGTCGGCGCCAACGCCGTCGTCCTGCCCGGCGCCAGCATCGGCACCGGCGCCTGCCTGGCGGAGCAATCGCTCCTGGCCCGCGATCAGGCCATCCCGGCCGGCGAGACCTGGGCCGGCTCGCCCTCGGGCCGCGTCGCACCCGACGCGAAGCTCGGCGACATGGCCGCAAGCACCGGCCCGGACCGCTGGTCGGCCCCGCTGCTGGCCGGCTTCGCCCTCGGTTTCCTCGGCCTCGAAGTACTGCCGGCGCTGTTGCTGCTGCCCGGCCTGTTGGTCCTGTACGCCGCCCCGCCCGCGGGCTGGTGGTGGCCACTGCTGCTGACCCCCGCCGCGGGGCTCGTGTACGTCCTGACCACCTGCGCGGTGGTGGCGCTGGGCAAGCGCCTGGTGATTCCGTCGGTCCGGCCGGGGGTGGTGCCGCTGCGGTCGGGGTTCGGGCTGCGGAAGTGGTTGTCGGACAAGCTCATGATGACCAGCCTCGCCGCAACGAACGCCCTGTACGCAACCCTGTACGCGCTGCCGTGGCTGCGGCTGCTGGGCGCCCGGGTCGGCCCGCGGGCCGAGGTGTCCACGGTGGCGAACGTCGACCCGAACCTGCTCGTGTTGGGGGCGGAGAGCTTCGTCGCGGACTCCGCGGTGGTGGGCGCGGCGCGCTACCACAACGGGCAGATCGCGCTCGGCGTGACGGAGTTGGGCCGCCGCTGCTTCGTCGGCAACGCCTCACTGGTCCCCGCCGGCGACCGGCTGGCCCCCGGCAGCCTGCTCGGCGTCCTGTCCGTGCCGCCCGCCGGCCCGGTCGGGGCGGGGACGTCCTGGCTCGGCTCGCCGGCGATCTTCCTCCCCCGCCGCCAGACGGGCGAGCGCTTCGACGAGGGCGTGACCTTCCGGCCGGCACAGCGGCTCGTGGCGTGCCGGCTGGCGGTCGAGTTCTTCCGCGTGGTCCTGCCGCCGACGTTGACATACGCCTTGGTTCCGCTCTGCGGCGCCGCCGAGGACGGGCTGGCGGCGTGGCTGCCGGCCGCGGCAGTTGCGGCCCTGCTGCCGGCGACCTACTTCGGCGGGGCGCTGCTGATCGTAGGCGTGGTGGCGGTGCTGAAGTGGCTGGTGGTGGGACGCTACCGGCCGCGGGTGGTGCCGCTCTGGTCGCACTTCGTCTGGCGGACCGAGCTGATCACCGCGCTCTACGAGAGCGCGGCAGTCCCGTGGCTACTGCGTTGGTGGACGGGCACGCCCTGGCTGCCGGCGCTGCTGCGGCTGTTCGGCGCCCACTTCGGCCAGCGCGTCTACCTGGAGACGACGTCCCTGACGGAGTTCGACCTGGTCCGCGTCGGCGACGACGCGGAGGTCGGCGGGCTGACGTTGCTCCAGACGCACCTGTTCGAGGACCGCGTCATGAAGATGTCCGCCGTGGTGCTGGGGGCCGGCTGCACGGTGGGGCCGCGGTCGGTGGTGCTGTACGGCGCGGAGGTGGGGGTCGGTGCGGAACTGGACGCGCTGTCGCTGGTGATGAAGGGCGAAACCTTACCGGCCGAAACGCGGTGGCGCGGCATCCCGGCGCGCCCGGCGGGATGAGGGGACGCCGCCCCTTCCGGCATTCCGGAAACGTGCCGGCACGTCAACGATTGCGACGCCGCCGAGAAACGATGGCGCGGTTGCGGGACCAGCCCGGTCGCGTCCGGCCGTCGCCCAAATCCTTGCACCCACAATGCCAGATAGAATGGGTCGGTGACTTTAGCTGAAGCCCGCCAATCAATCTGCGCAACCTGCTGCGACCCGACAGCGCGGGCACCGAATTGTCCGGGGCTGCCCTCCCGCAGCGCCGTCGGCCGCGGTCCACCGGGCCGCGACCCGGCCAGGACTGGGCGGAGGAGTGCCGTCGCATGGTCGGCGTGGCTGCTGGCTGCGTGGCCATTATCGCATAGCGTCGTAGGGCCCGACCCGAGGCGCGCCGGTAGACGGTTGACGTGACGAGGTGACAGGCCGTGCGGTCGGCGGCGCCGCCGGGCTTCGGCGCGGCCTCACGCCCCACCTGTCTTTCTCACGGCTTCGGCGGGCCAGCCGCGTGGTCAGTGTACGGGCGCTGTTCGCGACTGATTGGGCCGCGGCCTGCCGACAGATGTACCGCGGCGGCGAACCCGAGACATGACCGTGCCGGCCGATGTACGCGGGCAGCGGTTCGCGGTCATCCACACGCGACCGAGCAGGTGACTGACCGGCGCAAGAAGGCGGCCCGCCAAGGTGACTTACCGCCTCTGGAGTGTCGAGGACCGCGCCGGGCTGGCCGACGGAGAGGCGGCGCCGGATAATGCCCGCGAGGTGAGACCATGCCCGAGCCGCCGAAGCCTGCCCCGAAACCTCCTTCCGGACCGCCGGAGCCACCGGCGCCGCCCCGGCCTCATCCGATCTCGAAGCCGAAGTAGTCGGCTGCCGCCGACGCCGTGCCACGCTGGCCACGGTCCTTGACGGCCGGCCCCCCGGCGCGGCATTCTGGTGGGCACCCCCACACATACTCATTTCGTAAATACCAGACTAGAGGGCGGTCCGGTGGGACCGACCCGTCCGGGCGGCGGGGCTCAGCGGCGCGGTCAGGGGGATGGGGGGATCATGGCGACCCGGCCCGTCGGCCGGGAAGGCCAACCGCCACGGCCCCGCCAACCTGCGGCACGCTCACACGAACACGGACGCCGCCGATGGCCTTCGGCCGGCCGCAGGCCCCACCCGATCAGGACTTCGAGCCGGTCGTCCGCGGCCCGGGTCCGCGCCTGGCGGACTTCGCTTTGCGCGGTGGCGAGCAGCTGGTCGAATGTCATGGCTCCTCCCTGCCTGCCGGGGCGGCGTGTTCATCGTACGCCACCCCGTCGTCCCCGGCCGGCCGTCCGG
>DASXAN010001571.1:0-2348 GCA_036406755.1 Gemmataceae bacterium | reverse complement strand
ACCAGAAGGAGACGAAGAAGGACGGCAAGCCGGTCGTGCGGGCGATCAAGCTGCCGCCGGCCGACCAGCCGCTGCCGGAGAAGCTCGTCACGTCGCTCGGCCGGCCGATCCGGATCGGGGCGATCGAGGTCACGCCGCTGTCGGTCGAGTACCGGCCGTGGACGGCGTACACGAAGGAAAAGGGCCGGCCGGAGACGAAGAAGGTGCCGGTCAAGGACACGCTCGTCCTTCACGTCCGGCTGACCAACGTCTCGCCGGACCTGACCTTCTACCCGACCGACCCGTACTTCGACCGCCGCCCCAAGCACGCCAACGACCGGCCGTACATGCTCGTGGACGTGGGCGGGACGAAGTTCTACGGCGGGCTGGTCGAGTACGTCACCGAGCCGGGCAACACCGAGCGGACGTGGCTGGAAGGGCAGCAGGACGACAACAAGCCGCTCGGGCCGGGCGAGTCGCGGGAAACGGTGTTCGTCACCCGACCGCGGGACGCCGTCTTCGACGCGGTGCAGAAGGCGAAGGCCCCGGCTGTGTGGCGGGTGCAGGTCCGCCGCGGCCTGGTGCCGTTCGAGGGGCGGGAGGTCCCGGTGTCGGCGGTGGTCGGGGTGGCGTTCACGGCCGCCGACGTGAAGCGGGCGGGCTGACCGTAGAATGTGGTCATGCCGATCCGCGTCACCAACCTCCGGCTGGGACTGGACGAACCGCTCGACGCCCTGCCGGACCACCTCGCGAGGCTGCTCGGCGTCAGCCCGGCCGGGCTGGACTGGCGCATCCTGCGCAAGAGCCTCGACACCCGCGATAAGCGGGACATCCACTTCGTCTGCAACGCCGAAGTCCGCGTCCCGGACGACGAAGACCGGATCGTTGACCATGCGCGGAAGCACGCTCACGGCGCGAAAGTCGAGCTGCACGCCGCGCCGCCGTTCGAGCTGCCCGAGCCGGGATCGCGGCCGCTGCCGCACCGGCCGGTCGTTGTCGGGTCGGGGCCGGGCGGGCTGGTGGCGGCGTACTTCCTGGCCGAGCGCGGCTACGCCCCGCTGCTGCTGGAGCGCGGCAAGCGGGTCGGCGACCGCATCCGCGACGTACACGCCTTCGACGCCGGCGGGCCGTTCGACCCGCGGAGCAACTACCTCTTCGGCGAGGGCGGGGCCGGCACGTTCAGCGACGGCAAGCTCACCAGCCGGTCGAGCGGCCCGGACGTGTACCGCGTGCTGGAACTCTTCGCCGAGTGCAAGGGCAAGGAGTCGATCCTGTACGAGCACCGGCCGCACCTGGGCAGCAACCGCCTGCCGGCCGTGGTCAAGGCGATTCGCCAACGGATCGAAGCGCTGGGCGGGGAAGTGCGGTTCAACTGTTGCGTTGAGGAGGTGGACTGGCGCGACGGGCGGCTCGTGGGGCTGATGACGTCTGGCGGGTACGTGCCGTGTGAGGTGGCGCTGCTGGCGATCGGACACAGTGCCCGCGACACCTACGGCATGCTCGCCCGCCGCGGGGTGCCGCTCGAGCGGAAGGCGTTCCAGTTCGGCATCCGCGTCGAGCACCCACAGGAGCTGGTCAACCGCGTTCAGTATGGCGGGCGGCATCTGGAGGACCGGCTCGGCAACGCCGACTATTCGCTGGTGGCCAGCAATCCGAGCGGCCGCGACCTGTTCACTTTCTGCATGTGCGCCGGCGGCTACGTCATCCCGAGCGTATCGGAGGAGGGGTACTTCTGTACGAACGGGATGAGCCTGTCGAAGCGGGATTCGCCGTTCGCCAACAGCGGGCTGGTCGTGACGGTGACGCCGGACCAGTTCGACGGCCCGGACCTGCTCGCCGGCGTGCGGTTGCAGGAGCGGTACGAACGGCGGGCATTCGAACTGGGCCGCGGCGAGTACCGCTGCCCGGTGCAGACGGCCCGCGACTTCCTCGCCGGGCGGGTGTCCGAACCGCCGCCGCGGTCGAGCTATCCGCGCGGCGTGGTGGCGGCGGACTTACGGGAAGTGGTGCCGCCGGCGGTGGCGAATGCGGTCGCCGACGGGCTGCCGCGAATGGACCGCCGCTGGCACGGCCGGTTCCTGGCGGCCGCCGTCCTGGCCGGGCCGGAGGCGCGGGGCAGCTCGCCGGTGCGGATCGTCCGCGACCCCCAGACGCGGGAGTCGCCGGGCGTTGAGGGCCTGTACCCGGTCGGCGAGGGGGCGGGATACGCCGGCGGCATCGTCAGCGCCGCGGTGGACGGGTTGCGATCGGCGAGGGCGGTGATGGCGGCGTACGCGCGGCCGGGGTAATTCTCCCGCCTCTCCCGGCCTTGCGGGAGAGGGGCCGGGGGTGAGGGCGGGTATCTCAACGAAGCGAAGCCCCTCACCCCC
>DASXAN010001570.1:0-8537 GCA_036406755.1 Gemmataceae bacterium | reverse complement strand
GTAAGCCCTGGGTCCCCGCGCCCCCAACCCGTCAGCCCCGGAGGGGTGACAGACTTCTGTCGCCCCTCTCCGGGGCTTGGGCCTCTTCCGCTCCCGAACCCAGGGCTTACGCCCTGGGCTACCTTCTGCCGCCCCTCCGGGGCTAAGGCAAAGACCAGCCGCTCTCACCCGCCGCCAGTTCCTCGCGACCGCTGCCGCGGGAGCGCTCGGCGTCGCCGCCGCGCCGCCCGCCGGCAAGGCCCTCATCGCCATCACACTCGACCTGGAGATGTGCCGCAACTTCCCGAAGTGGGAGGACACCCACTGGGACTACGAGAAGGGCAACCTGACCGACGCGACCATGCGGTACGCCGTCGAGGCGTGCCGGCGGGTGAAGGCGGCCGGCGGCGTCGCCCACTGCTTCGTCGTCGGCCGGGCGCTGGAGCAGGCCGACGTCGGCTGGCTCCAGCAGATCGTCCGCGCCGGGCACTCCGTCGGCAACCACACCTACGACCACGTCTACATCCGCGCGACCAGGCCGGAGGAGATTCAGTACCGCTTCCAGCGGGCCCCGTGGCTGATCGCCGGCCGGACGCCGGAGCAGGTCATCACCGAGAACATCCGTCTGACGACCGCCGCCCTCAAGACCCGCATCGGCATCGAGCCGGCCGGGTTTCGCGCCCCGGGCGGGTTCGCCGACGGCCTGGCCGACCGCCTGGACGTTCGCCGCTGGCTCCGCGACCTCGGCTTCCGCTGGGTGAGCACCAAGTACCCGGCCCACCCGCCGCCGCAGCCAGGCAAGGAGCCGACCGCCGACTTCCTGGCGGCTCTCGACCGCGCCCAGGAGGCGGCCCAGCCGTTCACCTACCCGGACGGGCTGATCGAGGTGCCGATGAGTCCGGTCAGCGACATCGTCGCGTTCCGCACCGGGCGGTGGCAACTCGACTGGTTCCTGACGGCGATCCGCCGCGGCGTCGAGCGGGCGATCGGCCGGCGGGCCGTCTTCGACTTCCTCTGCCACCCGGCGTGCCTGTCGGTGATGGACCCCGAGTTCAAGGCGATCGACCTGATCTGCGACCTGGTCCGCCGGGCCGGCGACGCGGCGGCCCTCGTGAACCTGGACGCGCTCGCCGCCCGGGCCGCGCCGTCACGGCCGTAGCGCCTTCATCTGCGCGAGCGGCGTCCGGAGCCGGATTTGCAGCCGGTCCGGCTCCACGACCAGGGCCAGCGACACCCACGAACCGGCCGGCCCGTTCGCCGGCCCGCCGACGCCGAACGCGGCGAGCACGTCACCGGTGCCGTGCAGTTCGAGCTTGCGCTCGGCCGGCAGCGTCTTGAGCTGGGCGGCCAGCGCCGGGTTCTCGGCGAGCCCCTTGTTGCCCTCCTTGACGTTCCGGATCGCCTCGCGGAGCCGGTCCGTGTCGGACGAGCCGAACAGGGCGACGATCTGCTTGCCGACGGTTACCATCTTGATCTTGTTCCAGTCCGGGCCGCGGGCCTGGACGTTCTTGGCGCGGTCGCCCGGGTCGAGCTTCGGGTTGTCCATCGCCAGCACGTCCACCGGCATGCCGTCCAGTTGCTCCGCGGCCGGAGTGAACGAGAACTTCGGCGCCCGCCCGGCGTCGCCCTGGTTGACCTTGAGCGAGGTCTTGTTGGCCACCTCGATGAAGTTCTTCCAGCCGGACAGGTGTTCCGCCGGGTCGTCGAGGTCGAGGATCACGACCGCCGCGGTCCGGCCGAACTTCGCGGCCTTCGCCGGGTCCACGGCGTACGCCGCCGCCCGGCTGCCGCGGAGGTGCTTGTAGAGCACGTCGAACGCCGCCAGCAGTTTCTCGCGGTCCTCGCCTTGCAGGGCCACGTTCAGGCCGAAGGCGTTCTTCAGGAGCACTTTGAACAGGGCGCGGGCCTGATGGACGTTGCGGGTGCCGTCGCCCTTGGCGGCGTAGGCGGCGACCGGGTTGGCGGCCGGCAGGCCGTTCAGATCGGACGTGCCCGGCCCGCCCCGCAGCACGGTCAGGAACTTCGCCGCCGCACCGTCTGATTTCGTGAACGACAGGAGGAAGTCGAGCGTCAGCCCGTCCTCGATTTTCACCCCGACCGTCACGCCACGGGTTTCCTGAAGCGCCGCCGTCGCCTGCTTGACCGTCTCGTCGTCAGGGTCGCCCAGGAGCAGAGTCTTGTCGATCTCGGCCAGGGCCGCCCGCCGCACCTCGTCCCCCAGGCCGACCAGCCCGACGTGCAGCACGGCGTCGGCCTCCCGCAGGGCCCGGGCCTGGGTCTGGCCGAGCGACCCGGGCAGCGGCTTCCCCCCGCGGAGGACCACGATCGCCAACTCCGTGCGGCTGACGTAGAGGAACCGCTCGGTCAGGAGCAGCTTCATGTCGTTGACGATGAAGTTATGACCCTTCACCGTCCCGAGCTTCCACTCGCCCTTCTTGTAGCCGAAATTCGCGGCGATCGCGTCGGCGTCCGCGACCGGGAAGATGAGGACGATATGGTCCAGCAGCGCTTGGTTGTCTCCCGCCTCGGGCGGGGCGTGAATCTTGACCCCGAGCTTGTCGAGGTTGGGGATGACGACGCCCATCGACCCCTTCATGTCCACGCCCTCTCGGAGCGGCGTGACGGACTTGATCAGAGTCGGCAGCCCCATGGCGAGCGGGACCTGCAACTCGCCGGTCAGCTTGACCGCCTTGGCGTTGAGGTCGTCGATGTTCTTGACGACCACGCCGACCAGGGCGTCCTCCGGGATGAGGTCCGGGCCGGGGTTGTCGGCCCGCGCGACGGCCGGCACGGCCGCGGCGGTCAGGATGGCCAGGACCAGGGAATGTGGTCGCGACATCGGGACGGTCTCCGGTGAAGGGCGGTGCCACGGTCGTCAAGGCGTGGTTCCGGGCGAATTGTCACGCCGGCGGGCAGCAGCGTTGGCCCTGTCCCGCCCGGTCGCCGGCCGGGCTCGCCCCTGGCCGGGCGGGAAGTCGTCAGCCCCGGCACGGCTCTGCCGGTCAGCGGATTTCAGCCCCGGTTATCAAAAGTGGGCAGCGCCAGCTACGACACCAGTGCGGGCTGCGCCACGAGAACACCTAGGGAGAAACGCGCGCGGGGAGCTGAATCCGGCAAAGGCGACGCAACTCGCCCAGTTTAGCACCGCCCACCAGGCCTTCAGCGAGTCGGTTTCCGCGGCGTGTACTCCGGCACCCGCTGCCCCTGGGCCGAGTACGCCGCCAGTTTTTCCAGCCGCTTCAGCCGCGTTTCTTCCTTCTTGGCGCTGACGATCCACCAGCTGACGGCCTTTCGATAGGAGGCGGCCTGGGCCTGAAAGAAACTCCAGGCGGCCTTGTTCTTCTTGAGCAGTCGGCCGTAGGGTTCTGCCAGCTCCACGCTCCGCTGCTCGTAGGAGTAGATGCCCGACTTGTTCTCTTGCCTGGCTTGATAGGCCCTGAGGCCGGCCGGCCGCATCAGTCCTTGTTGGATGAGCGCCTCGGCACGTCTGATGTTGACGCTACTCCAGACGCTGCCGCGTTTGCGCGGCGTGAAGCGGATGCTGTAGCGGGACTCGTCGATGCTCTTGCGGATGCCGTCGATCCAGCCGAAGCAGAGGGCTTCGTCCACAGACTCGGGCCAGGTCATGCTCGGCTTGCCCGACCCTTTCTTGTGGTAGCCGACCAACAATTCGTCGCACCTGTCGTGATGCCGCTCAAGCCACTCGCGGAACTCGGACGGCGTCGGGAAGAACGTCGGCTTCATGCTCGCCTCGAAACCTGAACGCCCAGCTCGCCGCTTGACCGGTGTCACAATTGCCGGCGGCCCTTTCGCAAGAAGGTCTCTCCGGCCCGATTCTGACCCGGTGAGTCACGACCGGGGAGGGAAACGGACGGCGGATCGCGCCCGGGCTCGTTCGGCTTCCTGGTCGCGATTGCGGGGCTCAGCCGACGTCACGAGCGACGAGATCAGCGCTCGCGCCGCGTCTGTGACCTGTTCAATCGCCCGATCGAACGCCGCCTGATTCGCCTTGGACGGCGCGTTGAATCCGCTGAGCTTGCGTACGAATTGGAGGGCCGCCGCGCGGATTTCCTCGTCCGTCGCCGGCGGATCGAAGTTGAACAGCGTCTTGATGTTTCGGCACATGTCCGTTGCTCCGAATGCGGCACCGGGAGACTCAACACACTCGCATGTCTATGAGAATCAAACTGTCCCGAGTAATACGCCCTCGCTTACGTCCGTAAGGCAAGGGATGAACGATCTTTCGGCGTGCTTGAACGCGTGTTTTGTGCTCAAAGCCATTTGTTCAAGAGTGTTCACCAAACCGCCGGACGACACCGCTCAGCAGCGGCGGCCGCGCTGAGAAACAGCGACCCATCAAGAACCGGGAACGCGGCCGCCGTCTGCCGCAGTATTTGGTTCGGCGGGTGATTGCCTTTCGGACAGCTTTCGTTCCAGCTGCTCGATCCGCTTGTGCTGGGCTTGCAGCGCCTCGACCAGCGCCGCCACACAGATGGCCAGGAGCAGGCAAGCCGCCCCGAGATAATTTGGCCACTCGTCCTGCTTGATGGCGGTGCCGCCCACGATCAAGTAGCAACCCAGAGCTAGGACGAAAATCGCGAGCAGCAAGAAGGATCGAGGCTTGTTCATCGCCATCCTCTAACGTGGGACATCCGACGGCCGAACACCAAGCTCACGTGCCGAGGCCGCCGGCGATACCGTGGTGTCGCGCAAGACCGGGATGGCGGCCCCGGTCACGTGCAGCGACTTGTTCGGCGCTACTTGGCAGCGCCCCCCTTCGGGAGCGACGAGCCGTCCCAGCGGTGGTCCGGGTCCGAGACGAAGCAGAGCACGGTGTCGGGGCTGATTACCACGCCGGCGACGCGCCCGACCAGCCACCCGCCGGGAATCCGGGCCCGGCCGAGCAGGACCGGTTCCTTGGACGGACTCGCCTCCCAACGCGCCTCTAGCGGCTCGAATACCAGCATAATCGCTCCTCCCAAACTCGCACCGCGCTGCGTCGCCGAACACCGAGTTCAGCAGCGGCGGCCTTCAGAGACTTTCATGCCTGGATGCGACAATCGAGGCCGCCGTGTGCTGCAACGCTTGGTTAGGCTTGCCCTTGCTCCCTGTACGGCGACCGGAACGGCTCGACGAACAGCCCCAACTGCCGGGCCAGCGCCGCCGCGCCGGGACACGGGTGCGGCACCCCGACATACATGTAGTAGTCCCAGCCGACATGGACGAACGCCCCCGCGCCCTCCAGCCGGCACCAGAATTCCTCGCGCAGCACCCGCCGCACGACCTCGCCGACCTCGGTCGGCCGCAGCAGGGAGCCGTCGGCGAACGACAGGCGCGCGGCTGCCGCGTTCTCCAGCCCCGCCACAGTCAGGGCCGGCACGCCGGCCTCCGTTAGGAACGCGACGGCGGACGCGGCGTAGGCGTCCTCGACGCGCCGGTACTCCGCCTCGGTGAGGACGGCGCCGCCGAACGCCCGGCCGATGTCGCTTACGGCGGTCCACTCATCCCGCGTGTATGCCCCGGCACCATCACGGTGGGCCGGGTCGTACTTCGTAACGCGGAACTCGAACACCGTGACTCTCCGCGCGGGCCTAACTTGTGATTAGATTGCGCACGCGCAACCTATCCTGATCGCACCATGAACCCACGCACACCAACTAAGTCGCCGTCATGCCGGGCGTTGCAACCGGAGTCTGACCAAACCGTCGCGCAATCGATCTCACGAACGGTCATGGCGCCGGCAGCCAAGTGATCCGCATCCCACTCTGCCAGGGAACCATCCGGCCGTTCATTGCCCCGTCGTGATCCACATCGGCGACGCCCAGGCCAGCTGGCCGTCCGCCTGCTCCACCCGGACGTAGTAGTAGTGCGCCCCTGCCGTCGGCTGCGGGTCCGTCCACGTCCCCTTGTACTCCGCCCCGTTCGCCGTCATCGTCGCCACCGCCTTGCTGTCCTTGACGACCACCACCCGCGCGATTGGACCGGTGCCGACCGCCGTGACCTCCAGCGTCGGCGGGCCGCTCGCCGCGAACTCGTCGCCCATGATGTGGTCGCCGCTGCGGACGGCGAGCAGGATGTTGTCCGTCGCCCCGTAGCAGTGCCGCTTCTTGATCGCGTCGAGGATCGCCGAGCGGTCGTGCCGCTCGGCCAGCGGAACGCAGTAGGAGATGTGCGTACTCCAGTGGTCGCTGGACGACTCGAACCCGAAGCGGTAGCCCTTGTCCCGCAGGGCCAGGTCGATGAACCCGGCCGGCCGCCAGCCGCCGATCGCCGCCGGCTGCTGGCCCGACTGCGGGTCGTGCCCGGCCTGCGGGGCGTCCGGGTACTCGTAGGAGTTGCGGTCCCCCTGGTAGATCTCTACCACCGGCTCGAGGGCCCGGTCGTTGTCCCGCCAGTCGGTGCCCATGCCGGTGGCGCTGGTGTGGCTGGCGCAGATGCCGCCGAGTTCCTTCAGATACCGGTAGAGCATCTTGGTGTCGTCCGGGTGGACGCCGGCCACCGGCTTTGCGTCCCCGGGGGCCAGCCGCGGCAGGGTGCGGATGCCGCGGCGGTCGAACATGCAATTGCGGTGGCCCATCGGGAAGGCGACGCTCCGCTCGTAGGTGAACATCGGCGTGAACGCGTTCGGCACGTGGTAGGCGTCGGTGAGCTTCTGCGTCAGCCACCACGTGTACTCCCGCCCGCCGCCGTTGTCGTGGTCGGCGTTGCCGATCCAGTCCATCGACGCGGCGTCGATGGCGTAGCGGAACATGTCCTCCAGTGACCCGTCGGCTGCCCCGTCGAAGGAGATGTCGGTGTGGCGGTGGAACTCGCCCCGCAACGGCCGGTACGTCTTGCCGCCGACCGTCATGCGGTACTCCCGCACTCGCTTGACCGCGGCCTGTTCGTCGGCCGCCAGCTTCGCCAGCTTCGGGTCCTTCTGGCCCGCGTCGTGCGGCATCAGCTGCGGCTCGACCGGCTCGCCGGGCAGGTCCACCACGCTCATGTAGATCTGGTCGTCGAGCGTCTGCGGGGTCGTGTGCCGGCCGTCGGTGTTGTGGACGATGACCAACCCGCCGGCCGGGTGCGGCAGCAGGGCCGGCCGGCTGTCGAGCATGCCATCAGAGTGGTGCACCTCGACCGGCTCCGACCAGCGGTCGCCGTCCAGCCGGCGGGCGAACGTCAGGCAGTAGTTGCCGGCGTGGGTGGTGAACCGCGAGCCGAAGTTCTGGCGGTAGGTGAGCCACACCCGGCCCTTGCCGTCGATGCCGATCTGCGGGTGGGCGTACCGCGTCGATCGTTCGTTGCGGTTGGTCACCTCCGGCCCCGACTGCGAGCCGGGGTTGCCGACGGCCGACGACGGCAGCTCGGCGGCCGGCCGCTTGAGCGTGCCGTCGGTGTCGAGGCAGACGACGCGGACGGACCGGTCGCTGAAGAGCGGGTTGCCGGTCTTGGCCAGGGCGCCGGAATCCTTGCCCCACTGCTCGGGGCCTTCCTCGTAGGCGACCCACAGCCGGCCCTTGGCGTCGTAGGCGACCGACGGCCGGGCCTCGAACTTCGAGGTGGCGGCGATCACGTGCTCGGAACTGTTGCCGCCGTCGAAGACGACCACGCGGACGTCGTAGTCGCCCTCGTAGTAGAGGTCGTAGGCGACGGCGACCTTGCCGCCCGGGCCGGCGGCGACGGCCGGGTTCCAGGAGTTCGGGCCGCTCCCGCCGTACGTCTGGATCACGCTCGCGATCTTGCCGCCCTTCATGTCGCCGGTGACGATGCCGAACGCGTCCCGCCCCCAGCCCATGCCGGCCAGGCGGAGCTTGCCGTCGGCGGCGGTGCACAGCGCCGGGCTGAAGAACGGCCCGGCGTCGTGCGGCACCGGCGTCGTCGCCTCCGCCCCGGCCTTGCCGACGCGGGCGAAGTGCACGGTCTGTTTGCCGCCGCGGTTGGCGGCGTAGGCCACCCACACCGCGCCGTCGTCCTGGGCGGCGATGGCGCAGCGGGCGACGTCTTCACTCGGCCCGGTGATCGCGACCGGGTCGGACCACTTGCCGTCCCGGAACGCCTTGACCAACACCTGGTCGCGGAACTCCGGCGTGTCGAACGCCCGGAAGTCGGCCGGCGGCTCCTTCAGCGGGGCCTGTTCGACGCGCCGGCCCTCCTCCTTGAGCGCGTAGCTGACGTACGCGACCCAGAGGGTTCCGTCCGGGTCGTAGGCGGCCGCGGGGAAGTCGTCTTCCGTCTTGGCCGTAACCACCGGCGCGGCGGCCGAGACGCGCCGGACGACCGCCTTGCGGCCCGCGAAGGGGACGGGCCGGCCGGAGAGTACGTCCGCGATCGGGATAGTGACGCGGTCGAACTCCTTGTCTTTCGGCTCCAGCAGCAGGACCGCCCCGGGCTGCACGTCGGCCAGGTGCAGGACGACTCCGGCCGTGGCCATGCCCTCCATCCGGGCCACGGCCGGTTGGCGCGGGGGCACCCGGAGGGGTCGATGGGACGAGGCCTCCCAGGCGTCCGGGGCGACGAGCCGGTCGCCGTCGCGGAAGCGGTAGCCCTCGCGGTGGACCACCCGGGCCCCCTGGACC
>DASXAN010001569.1:0-2520 GCA_036406755.1 Gemmataceae bacterium | reverse complement strand
GGGCAGGGTGTTCGTAGTCCCCTTGAGCAGCCCGGCGAGGCTAGAGCCGTCGAAGCGGGCGTTGGCCGGCTTGGGCAGGCCGCACAGGTCGATCAGCGTCGGCAGGATGTCCTGGTTATTCGTCAGCACGTCGACGTTGCGCGGCTGGCCGAGGCCGCCGGCCGGCCAGCGGATGAAGCAGACGGCCCGGTGGCCGCCCTCGTAGTACGTCGTCTTGCGGCCGCGCATGCCGGCGTTGTAGACGTTCACCCCGGCCGTGCCGCCGTTGTCGTTCATGTAGATCAGGATCGTGTCGTCGAAGAGGCCCTGCTCCCGCAGGAAGGCGTCCAGCCGGCCGAGGTTCTCGTCCAGGTTGGCGATCATGCCGAAGAACGCGGCCACGGCCGGCGGCTGGCCCTTGTATGGGGTCTTGTACTTGGCCGGCACCCAGTGCGGGGCATGGGCGGCGTTGGTCGGCAGGTAGAGGAAGAACGGCTCGCCCTTCGCCTTGCAGTCGCGGATGTAATCCATGCTCAGGTTGAAGAACACGTCGGTGCAGTAGCCGGGGTACTTGTGGAGCACGCCGTTGTGGCGGAACCGGCCGTCGAAGTAGTCGTTCTCCCACAGGTCGGCCATTGACGTGATGCCCCAGCCGAGCAGATAGACGGCGTCCTGGAAGCCGCGCTGGTGCGGCAGGTGCGGGTAGCTGTCGCCGAGGTGCCACTTGCCGTACATGGCCGTGCGGTAACCGCCGGCCCGGAAGATTTCCGCCATCGTCGGGATGCCGCGGCGGATCATCGACCGGCCGGCGCTGACGGAGCTGGCCCCGTTGTGCAGGCAGTCCATGCCAGTCATGAGTTGGCCGCGGGTGGGCGTACACATCGGGGTGACGTGGAAGTCGGTCAGGCGGACGCTCTGGCCGTGGAGCCGGTCGAAGTTCGGCGTCTTGAGGACGGGGTTACCGAGGCACGAGTGGTCGCCGTAGCCGTTGTCGTCGGTCAGGAAGACGATGACGTTCGGCTTGCGGGGTGCGTCGGCGGCCTGGAGCGGCGCGACGACGATCAGGATGGCGGCGAGGCAGAGCAGCCGGCGGGACATGGTGCGGGTCTCCGGACGGGGCGGATGGCGGGGCACCCGCGAAGCGGGTCGCGGCGGGCGGTGGGGGCATGTGTACCCAAAGCGGCGGCCGGCGGACAGGAGGGCGCGCGACCGGGCCGGAAATGACGCGAGCCGCTGACGCGTCAGCGGCTCGCGGGCGGAGTGGATCACGACCGAACGGCCCACTTCGTGGACCCCATTTCTTTCCCGGCCGCGGACTGCGGCGTCAGCGTTGTTCACCGATGTCCGGCGGCTGGACGCGGCGGCCGCGTCCCCGCCGCCAAGCGACCACGGCCGCGCCGGCCGCGCCGGCAAGGGCGAGGGCAGACGGCTCGGGGACCGGGGTGAACGCCAGACCGTTCGGGTCGGTCAGGCCGCCGCCCTGCGCGAAGATTCCCTCGGCGGCGCCCGTCGCGCCGTCGAACCGCAGGACGTTGGCCGCGCCGGAGTTGACGACGAACAGATCGTTGCCGGGCCCCAGCGCCAGCCTCCGCGGCTGGTTCAGCCCGCTCTCGAAGACGCCCTGGAACAGGCCGGTGAGCCCGTTGTAGCGGAGCACCTGGTTGGTCTGCAGGCTGCTGACGAACAGGTCCCCGCCCGGGCCGAACGTCAGCCCGGACGGCAGGTTCAGTCCGCCGCCCTGGGCGAACACGCCGATGAAGGCGCCGGTCGTGCCGTTGTAGCGGAGGACCCGGTTGCCGGTGCCGGCGTCGGTGATGAACAGGTCGCCGGTCGGCCCGACGGTCATGTCGGTGGGGGCCGACAGCCCGCCGCTGCCGTCCGGGACGAGGACGCCGCCGAACGCCCCGGTCGTGCGGTTGTACCGCCCCACACCGCCGACCGAGCCGAGCACCAGCAGGTCACCGGCCGGGCCGATCACGACGGCGACGGGGCTGCTGATGCCGTTGTTGCCGGTGTTGGCAAAGATCGTCCCGGACTGGCCGGGGAGGAAGCGCTCGAGGTAGTTGTTGCCGGCGGAGACGACGTAGGCGGTGCGGTCGGCGGCGATGGCCACGCCGGTCGGGCTTCCGCCGTTGGTCGGCTGGGCGGCCAGGAACGCGCCGGTGGTGGCGTCGTACCGCTTGATCGAGACGGCCCCGTAGTCGGTGACGACCAGCTGGGCCGGGGCGGGCGCCGCCAGGGCGGCGAGGACGGCGAAGGCGAGGGCGGAGCGGAGCATTGTGGGGGGATCTCGTGCAAAGCGTTGGGGGGAAGGCAGGTAGGTCCGAGTAGCATATCGGTGCCGGGCCGACGAGGCAATCTTCGGCCCCACACCGTCCGCCGCGCGGTGTCAAACGAACGCGGCGGGCCGGGAGAAGGCCGGCCCGCCGCGCATTTCCCGACGGACAAACAACGAACCCCGCCGGGCGTTACGCCCGGCGGGGTTCGCTGTCGAGTGGAGCTGATCGGGATCGAACCGACGACCTCCTGAATGCCATTCAG
>DASXAN010001568.1:0-7636 GCA_036406755.1 Gemmataceae bacterium | reverse complement strand
CAAGCAAATCGGGGGCCAACCGCGCCAACGAAACGGGCCGGGCCGGTGATCGACTCACCGGCCCGGCCCTCACGTCACGACTCGGCCTACTTACTTACCGCCGCAGCAGGCCCCGCCAGGGGCGCAGCACGGCGACCCCGGGAAGCAGCAGTCGGACTTGTCCGCGGCCGTCGCCTTGGTAGCGCAGCACGGCCCGTCCGGGCAGCAGGCGCCGTCCGGGCAGCAGCTGGCCGCGGCGGTGCCGCCCTCGTCACAGCACGGCGACCCCGGGTAGCAACACGGCGAGCCGGGGTAGCAGCACGACGGCGGAGCCGACAGGGCGCAGCACGAGCCCCCGTCGCAATCGCCCGACGTGTGAGCCGTCGTCACGCCGGCCAGGGCCACGCCGCCGGCCACCGCCAGCACGCTCAACAACTTCGTCAACATGGTCCGTCTCCGATCAGGATGAATTCGGGATTGGTCGCCCCCCCGCCGGGGGCGATACCGCGCGACTCGGCGCGCGGGACTAGCACCGCAGGCGGTGGTGGACGTGGAGGAGATCGGATGCCGATCGAAATGGCTCGCGGCTGAGCAACGACCCGCGGAGGTCGGCGGAGGTCGCGGGGTCGATCGCCGGCGGCAGCACGGCGGTCAGGTCAATGGCGGCATGCAGGGCGGCGCGGAGTCCCGCCCCGTCGGCCGTCGCGGCCAGCGCCGTGGCTTGCTTCTCAACGTGGTCGCGGCAGGGGCACCGCTGCTCGGGGGTCGGGGCGCTCGGCCGCGGGGCGGCCGGCTGCTCCGCCGCCGGCATCTGCGCCGCGTCGTGGCAACAGTGGGGGCAGCGCGGCTCGGCGGGGACGGCCGGCGCCTCCCGCCGCGGCGGCGCGGCGGCGAACAGCCGGCCGGCCGTGCAGCAGCACAGGCACGGCGCGGCCGCCGTCAGGAGCGCCAGGTAGGCCGTGAGTACGCGACGCAGCATGAATACCTCGTCCGGGACATTGTACCGCACGGCCCGAACGAGAATCAATCGTCAATCCGCAGACAGGCTCTCGCTCAGCTTCGACAGGGCCTCGCTCTCGATCTGCCGCACCCGCTCCCGCGTCAGGCCCAGG
Organism: Gemmataceae bacterium; assembly: GCA_036406755.1. Lineage (GTDB taxonomy): Bacteria > Planctomycetota > Planctomycetia > Gemmatales > Gemmataceae > DASXAN01. The sequence goes on along the minus strand of DASXAN010001568.1, from coordinate 6,545 downwards.
CACTCGCCGATCTCCTTGAGCGTCTTCGGCTCCTCGTCGTCCAGGCCGAACCGCATCCGCAGCACCGTCGCCTCCCGCTTGTCCATCTTCTCCAGCAGCTGCAACACGTGCGACAGGTCGTCCGTCTCGACCATCTCCAGGTCCGGCGACTTACTCCGGGCGTCCATCAGCATCTCGTCGATCGACCAGCCCGTCTCCGGGGCGTCCGTCTGCGGGGCGGAGTTGTAGACGCGGATGGCCTTCTTGATGATGTTCAGCTTCTTCTTCGGCAGGCCCAGCTCCTTGGCCACCTCCTCGTGCGTCGGCGGCCGGCCGAGTTCGTCGGTCAGCTTGGTCGTCGCCCGCCGCCACTTGGCCAGGAGTTCCACCATGTACGCCGGGATGCGGATCGTCTTGGCCGTGTTCACCAGCGCCCGCTTGATCGACTGCTTGATCCAGTAGCTGGCGTACGTCGAGAACCGCGTGTTCATCGACGGGTCGAACCCCTCGACGGCGCGCAGCAATCCCAGGTTGCCTTCTTCGATGAGGTCTTGCAGGCCGAGCCCCTTGCCGGTGTAGCCGCGGGCGATGTTGACCACCAGCCGCAGGTTCGCCCGGACCATCTGGTCGCGGGCCTCGGCGTCGCCGGTCTCGATCCGGTAGGCGAGCTCCTTCTCCTGGTCGGCGGACAGCAACGCGGTCTCGTTGATCTCCCGGAGGTAGGTCTCCAGTGGGGACTGGACGGCTTCGGTGCGGAGCCGGCGCGGTCGAGTCATGGCGAGTGTTCCCGTGCGACGAGGATTCGGTCGGTGGCACACCCGGGGGCGCCCGGGAGGCCGGCTGGGCCGTCGTGGCCCCGCGAACCGCGGTGGCAACCCGCTCCGCGGGTCCTTCACCACCGCCCGTGCGTCCGCAGACGCTATTATCGTCCGGGCGTCCACCCACCCTCGACGTGCGCCGGCCGGCCGAGTCCGCCGACAGGTTGCGCGCCCGGCGCAAACCGGCCAGGTCCACCAGCCCGGCCGCCGACCCGGATCGTAGCCGCCGCTACAACCGGCATCCGTCGGCTTCGGTCGGGTGGGTCTGCCGCCGTCCTCCGGTCCGGCGGGGCGGGGGGGACGGGTCCGGCCCCCCGCCGCTGGTCAATTAACCTCATTCTTAGGCATTCGTCCAGCCGCCGCAAGCGACTTCGGCCGTGAGACGGGCGAATCTGGGCCGGGTTTGCCGGACGGGCCGAATGCCCGGCGTGGGGCGGCGGGCGGCCCGGCCGGCCCGGTAGCGACCTGCGGCGGCGGCCCGTATCATGGTCCCCACCGGCCCGAACGGTTCGCCCAAGAGGACCCATGTCCCATGTCCGACCACGGCAACCGCACCGAGGGGCCAGCCCCCGTCGGCCCGGCCCGCTGGGCGTGCGTCCTGATTCCCCTGTTGACCGCCCTGGCGGCAATCGTCGCCAATCTGGTCGCGGCCCACGTCGCCCCCGGTCGGCGGATCCAGGACGAGCAGATTTATCTGGACGACATAGGCCTCCTGACCACGTACGGCTTTACTCCGGAGTTCCTCCGCGGCCTGGTGGGGCCGGCCGGGCCGCTGTTCCAGGTCGTCTATTGGGCCGCCGCCCCGGTGACCGGGCTCGACCCGCCGGCGGTGCGGTGGGTGAGCATGGCGCTGACGGTCGTCGTCATCCTCGCGACCGCGGTCGCCCTGCGGCGGTCCGGGGCGGCGGCCGCGCTGCCGCGGGCGGTGCAACTACTGGTCGCTCCGATGGTGGTCGTGTGCGGCGGCCTGGCGCTCACGGAGATGCCAGCCTTGGCCGCGTTTTCCTGGCACCTGCCCCTGCTGCAAGGGGCCGGCGCCCCGGCCGCCGGCCGCGGCCGGCGGCTCGCCTTCGGGGCCGCCGCCGGGCTGCTGGTCGGGGTCGCGGTGTGCGGCCGGCAGAATTTCCTCATGGCCATCCCCGCGCTGGCCGCCCTGGTCGTCGCCGGCGGGCGGCGGTGGGCCGGCCCTGCGGCGGCGGCGGCCGCCGCCGCCGCCGCCATCCCGGCGGCCCTGTTCGCCGTTTGGGGCGGCATGGTCCCGCCGCAAACGGCGTGGGTGAGCGGACTGGCCCCCGCCCACGGGTTGCTGGCGTTCGCCTACGCCGGCATCGTGTACTGCCTGTTTGACGTGCGATGGCTGGTCCGCCACTGGCCCGTATGGCTCGCCCTGCTCGCGTGCAGCGTGGCCGCCAACGCGGCCACCGGCTGGCTCGACTATGTCCCGATGAAGACGACCGCGACGAACGTGCTTGGCCGGTTCACCGACGTGTACGCGGTCGTGTCCTCCGGGTTACTTGCCGGGTTCGGGCTGGTGTTCCTGGCCCACCTGCTCCGCCTGCTGTGGGCGAACCGGTCCGACCCGGTGCCGGCCTACCTCGTCGCGTTCACCGGGCTGTTGCTGGCCAGCTGTGCCCGGATCGCCCACCAGTTCTCCAGCCGGTACATTGTGCTCGTCGCCCCGGCCCTGGTCGTGCTCGCCGCCCTCCGCGACCGGCCGGCCGCCGGGGAGACGTGGGGCAAGGCCGGGCGGCTGGCCGTCGGGTCCGCCATCGGCCTGTCATCCCTGTGCGCGTACTACTTCGGCGGGTAGTCGATGCCGGTCCCGCCCGTACCGCTTCGCCGGTTGTACGGGACCGCAAAATTGCTCCCACCCGGTAGCAACCCGGCGCGAGAGCTGGTATAGTCATATCAACCACCCCACGATGGAGATGCGGCCGCGGGCGTGTGCGCAGCGGGCGCGAGCCCCGAGTCGATATGGCCGACCGCAACCACCACCCCCAGGGATCCGTGTCGCCATCGCCGCCCGGCTCTGAGCCGGACGTGAGCGTCGTCGTCCCGCTGTTTAACGAGGAAGAGAACCTCGCCGCCCTGCACGGCCGGCTGACCGCCGTGCTGGAGAAGCTCGGCCGGCCGTACGAGATCGTCTTCATTGATGACGGCAGCCGGGACTCCACGCCGGAACTGATCGACGCCGCCCACCAGACCGACCCGCACCTGTCCGTCGTGCACCTGAGCCGCAACTTCGGCCACCAGCCGGCGGTGTCGGCCGGGCTGGAGCACGCCCGGGGGCGGGCCGTGGTCGTCATGGACGGCGACCTGCAAGACCCGCCCGAACTGTTGCCGGAGATGGTCGCCCGGTGGCGGGCCGGGGCCGACGTGGCCTACGCCGTCCGCCGCAAGCGGAAGGAGCACTCGCTCAAGCGGGCGTGCTACTACGCGTTCTACCGGTTGTTGGGGGCGATCAGCGACTTGCACATCCCGCTGGACAGCGGGGACTTCTGCCTGATGGACCGCAAGGTGGTGGACGCCCTGAACGACCTGCCGGAGCGGATGCGGTTCGTCCGCGGGCTGCGGTCGTTCGTCGGGTTCCGCCAAGTCGGGGTGGAGTACGAGCGGTCCGCCAGGGAGGCGGGGGAACCGAAGTACACGTTCCGCAAGCTGGTCGGGCTGGCGGCCGACGGGCTGATCAGCTTCAGCGGCTATCCGCTGCGGCTGGTGACCCAGCTGGGGCTGGCGACGGTCGCGGTGACGGCCGCCATCGGCGCCTGGGTCGTGGTCGACGCCCTGGCGAATCAGACCGCCCCCCGCGGGTGGGCGAGCACGATGGTCGTCGTCCTGTTTATGGGGTCGGTACAACTCATCAGCCTGGGGATCGTCGGCGAGTACATCCGGTTGATCTTCCTGGAAACCAAGCGTCGGCCGACGTACATCGCCCGCGACTACCTGCCGGCCCGGCGGTTCCATCCCCGGGCGGCGGCGGAGGTCCGGGACGGGGCGGTCGCGGAGGGCGGCGAAACATGATCGACAAGTGGTCCGACGGCGTCGCCGATGAGAACATGGCCGAGGACATCCTCACGGACCTGGCCGGCCTGATCCGCCGGCACCCGTGGTGGCACGCCCGGTCCCACCTGGTCCTGACGCTGCTGCGGCGGCTGGGCGTGCGGCCGCCGGCCCGGGTGCTCGACGCCGGCTGCGGCTGGGGCGTCACCCTGGAGGCCCTCGAGCGGAACGGGTACAAGGTGACCGGGGCCGACATCTCCCGCCGGGCCCTGGAGCGGCTCGACCGGCCGGACCGCCGGCTGGTCGAAGCCGACCTGACCCAACCGCCGCCCCCGTCGGAGCTGTTCGACGCCGTCCTGGCCCTGGACGTGATCGAGCACGTCGACGACGACCGGGCGGCCGTCACCCACCTGGGGTCGCTCACCCGCCCCGGCGGGGTGGTCGTCGTCAGTGTGCCCGCCCTGCCGGACATGTACACCGAGTTCGACTCGATCCAGGGCCACCGCCGCCGCTACCTGCCGGAGACGTTGCGGGCGGCGTTCGACGGGTCCGGCCTGGAGATCGAGCGGGTGTTCTGGTGGGGGCGGTGGCTGGTGCCGATGCTCCGCCGGCAGCGGCACCGCAAGCTCGCGGCGGCCGGCGAGTCGGCCGCCCAGGCGTATCGCAAGTACCTGCGGCTGCCGCCGTGGCCGGCCCCGCTGGTCTTCCGCCTGGCGTTCGCCATCGAGCAGGACCGGGCCCTGGCCTGCCGGCTGGAGACGGGCACGTCGCTGTACGCCGTCGCCCGCCGGCCCGCCGCCCCGGCCGGCACCGCTCGGACGAAGCGGACCTGGTATCGACCCCGCAAGCCGCGGTAGACCGAGCGGCGCACGAAAGCGCCCCCGCCGGTGCAAGACCGGCGGGGGCGCTTTCTTGCTTACTTCGACTCCCCTTCGGGCATCTGGATGAGCGGGCCGGCCGGCCCGGTGCCGCCGCGCAGCTCCCGCTGCGGCCGCGGCTTCTCCGGCCGTTCCTCCGCCTCCTCCGGCGGGTGCCCGGCCGCGGCCAGCTCCTCTTCGGTGACGCCGCCGTGCAGGTTCTTGCGGCTCAGGCCGATCTTGCGGTCCTTCGCATCGACGCGGAGCACCTTCACCTCGACCTCGTCGCCGACCTTGACCACGTCCTCCGGCGTCTCCACCTTGTCGTCGGCCAGCTCGGAGATGTGCGGCAGGCCCTCCAGGCCCGGCTCCAGCTCGACGAAGACGCCGAAATTGGTGAGCTTGGTGACCTTGCCCTTGACCACCTGGCCGGGCTTGTACCGCCCGGGGATGTCGCCCTCCCACGGGTCGTTGGCCATCTGCTTCAGGCCCAGCGCCACCCGCTTCCGCTCCTGGTCCACGTTCAGGACCACGCAGGTGACCTTCTGCCCCTTCTGCACCACCTCCGACGGGTGGCTCACCTTCCGCACCCAGCTCATGTCGCTGACGTGCAAGAGGCCGTCGATGCCCTCTTCGATCTCGATGAACGCCCCGTAGTTGGTCAGGTTGCGGACCGTGCCGGTGATGACCGTGCCCTGCGGGTACCGCTCGGCAACCTTGTCCCACGGGTTCGGCTGGACCTGCTTCATCCCCAGCGAGATCTCCTGCTTCTCGCGGTTGATGTTCAGGACCTGCACCTCGATCTGGTCGCCGATCTGCACCAGCTCCGACGGGTGGTTGATCCGCTTCGTCCAGCTCATCTCGGAGATGTGCACCAGCCCTTCGATGCCGGGTTCGAGTTTCACGAACGCCCCGTAGCTCATGATGTTGACGACCTCGCCCTGGTGGCGACTGCCGACCGGGTACTTGGCCTCGACGTTCTGCCACGGGCTCGGCTGCTTGTGCTTCAGCGACAGGGCGATCTTCTCCTTCTCCTTGTCCACGGAGAGGATGTAGACCTCCAGTTCCTGGTCGATCTTGACCACGTCGTGCGGGTTGGTGACGCGGCCCCAGGACATGTCGGTGATGTGCAGCAGGCCGTCGATCCCGCCCAGGTCCACGAACGCCCCGAACTCGGCGATGTTCTTGACCACGCCCTTGCGGAGCTGGCCCGGCTCGATCTCGCCCAAGAGGCGGGCCTTCATCTCGGCCCGCTGGTCCTCAATCAGCTTGCGGCGGCTGACGACGATGTTCCGCCGGGCCTCGTCGATCTTGAGGATCTTGCACTCGATGGTGCGGTTGATGTAGTCGCCGATGTCCGGCGGCCGGCGGATGTCCACCTGCGACGCCGGCAGGAACACGTTGACCCCGATGTTGACCAAGAGGCCGCCCTTGATCTTGCGGGTGACCATGCCGCTGACGACGTCTCCCTCCTTGTGCTTGCGGAGGATGTCCTCCCATTCCTTCTGCCGCTTGGCCTTGCGGTAGGACAGGTTGATGACGCCGTACTCGTCCTCGACCGTCTCCAGCAGCACCTGGATGGTGTCGCCGACCTTCGGGGCGACGACCTGGTCGGTCCCCTCGTCCCGGAACTCGTCGAGCTTGATGATGCCTTCGGACTTATAGCCGACGTCGATCAGCACATCGTCGCCGACGATGTTGAGGACTTTGCCGTCGACGATCTTGTTGGCCTCGAACACCTGGGTGTCGTCGGTCAACCAGTTGGTCATGTCCTGGTCGAAGGCCTCGTCGATTTGCGTCTGGATTTCGGCGTCGGGCAGGTCGAATTGGCGGATCAGGTTACGGTTGACCATAAGGGTGCGTGGTGTTCCTTCGCCGTCGCGCCGCCGGT
>DASXAN010001567.1:0-5926 GCA_036406755.1 Gemmataceae bacterium | reverse complement strand
GCATGATCACGCCCACCGACCAGTTGAACTCCCGCGGCGGCTTGTACGAGCCGGTCAGGAACACGCGATACATGTGCAGCCAGATGGCGATGACCATGGCGTGCGCCCCCCAGCGGTGCAACTCGCGGAGCACGCCGAGGGTGGTCACGTCTCTGAGGGCGAGGATGTCGTTGTAAGCGTGCTCCAGTGTCGGCCGGTAGTAGAACATCAACAAGACGCCGGTCACCGTTTCGACCAGGAATAGGAAGAACGTCAGCCCGCCCATGCACCACGTGTAGCTCAGGGCAATGCCTGAGCGGCGGACGGAGACGGGGTGCAGGTGGAGGAAGACGTTCGTCAGCATCACGACCACCCGGTTCCGGCGGTCGCGCGGGGCCGGGTGGCGGAAGACGCTTTTCCAAACCTGGGTGTTGCGGATGTAGTCGCCGACGGACATGCGGAACCTTTGATTCTGTAGGGTGGGCACCGCCCACCGGGAGGTTTGGTGGGCGGTGCCCACCCTACGGCCGCCGTTTCACACCTTGAAGTACGACTCCGGGTTGTCCCACTGGCCGAGTTCCCGCTGAAACTTCTTACTCTTGTCCACGACGAGCTGGCCGTCCTCCTCGCCGATAGCCCACCGCTCCAGCGGCCGCGGGGCCGGGCCTTCGAAGTTGACGCCGGTGATGTAGAACCCGCTCCCGTGACAGGGGCACTTGAACTTCTTGTCCGCCTCCAGCCAGTTCGGGGTGCAGCCGAGGTGGGTGCAGGTCGTGCTCAGGGCGTAGATCTTGCCCTGGTAACGCACGACCCACATGTTCCGGTCCTTGAACTTGTCGGTGACCTTGCCTTCCTCGAAATCGCTCGGCGGGCCGACGCGGACTTTGCTCGGCGGCTCGGACAGGACGTTCGGGTAGAGGAACCGCGTCGAGCCGAGCGTCCACGCGGCCATTGTGCCGCAGAAGGCCGCCCAGGCGATGGCGAACGGCGAGGTGATGAAGCGGACGATGAAGTTCCGCCGGTCCTCGCCCTTCTTGGCCGGCGGGGGCGCGGGCTTGGCCGGCATCGGGGGCTTGGGCGAGGCGGCCGGTGCCGTGGCGGCGACCGGCGGGGCGGCGGACGGGGCAGCCGGCTGTGGGGCCGGGGGGGTCGGGTCGGGCATCGCGTCGGAACCCTCGTGAGCGGCGACATGCCTGCTGGCCGGGGTCAATCACCGAGGTCGGGCTGAGGCAAGGTAAGAAAGTATGAGCGCGATTGGCAAAGGCAATGCCAATGGCCGTTCGCCGGGCGTTCGCACATTTCCGGCGTCAGTACATGCCTCGAAACTGCCTGACGCGCCTTGCCGTTCCCAAAAATGGCACGCCGGGGGCAACAGCCTATCAGCTCTAGGAATTCAGGCCGGGGGCGCGGCGAGCATTTCCCGGATGGCTGCGTCAGTCACCGGCCGGATGACGCCGCGCTCGGTGATGATGCCGGCGATTAGCCGGGCCGGCGTCACGTCGAACGCCGGGTTGTAGACCTGGATGCCGGCCGGGGCGGTCGCCGAACCGAAGCCGTGCGTCACCTCCCGCGGGTCCCGCTGCTCGATCGGGATGTGTTCGCCCGACGACAGGGACAGGTCGAACGTGCTGGATGGTGCCGCGACGTAAAATGGGATGCCGTGGGCGTGGGCCAGCAGGGCGACGCCGTAGGTGCCGATCTTGTTGGCCGTGTCGCCGTTGGCGGCGATGCGGTCGGCGCCGACGACGACCATGTTGATCTTGCCCTCGCGCATCACCTGGGCAGCCATGTTGTCGCAGATGAGTGTGACGTCGAGGCCGTGCCGGAGCAGTTCCCAGGCGGTGAGCCGCGCCCCCTGGAGGAGTGGACGGGTTTCGTCCACATACACCCGCAGTCGGCGGCCCGCGTCGGCCGCGGCGTAGACGACGGCCAGGGCCGTGCCATACTCGGCCGTCGCCAGCCCGCCTGCGTTGCAATGGGTCAGCACGCCGCCGTCGGAGACGAGCGCCGCCCCATGCCGGCCGATCGCCCGAGACATGGCGGCATCCTCATCCTGGATCGCTCGGGCCTCGGCCAGCAGAGCGGTGACCGCGGCCACCCGGTCGAACGGCTCCGCCAACCGGTCAGCCTTGCGAACCATCCGGTCCAGTGCCCAAAACAGGTTGACCGCCGTCGGCCGGCTGGTGCGCAGGTAGTCGGCCACTTCGCGCACACGGTCACGAAATGCCGCGACATTCACGGTCTGCCGCTCCAGGAGGCCGACGACGACGCCGAACGCCGCCGCCACGCCGATCGCCGGCGCCCCGCGGACGCGGAGGCTGCGGATCGCCTCCCACACGTCGGCGGCCGTGCGGCAGTCGCGGAAGGCGACCTCGCCCGGCAGGCGGGTCTGGTCAAGGAGCCGGAGGAACCCGTCGACCCGCTCCGCGGGTGCCCCGCCGCCGACCCATTCGGCCGTCCGCGGCACCGCGCTCATGCGTGCCCCCGCAGGATCGCCAGCACGGCGTCGTGCGTGCGGCCGTTGCTGGCGACGCAGTCGGGCGTGTGGATCGTCGGCCGGCCGTTCCAATCCGTGAACCGCCCGCCGGCTTCTTCGACGATCACCTTGATCGCGGCCACGTCCCAGGCGTGGACGCCGTGCTCGACCATGAACTCGCCCGCGCCCTGGGCGACGAGCAGGTGGCCGTAGTAATCGCCGAACCCGCGCTGCCGCTGCGTCCGGGCCACCAGTTGCAGGAACTGCTCCTGCTTGCCGGCCTTCACGAACCAGGACAGCGACGAGTAGAACATGCTCGATTCGTCGAGCCGATCGATCCGCGAGACGTGAATCCGCTGGCCGTCGCGGTACGCCCCGGCCCCTTCCAGCGCGTGCCAGGTGCGGTCGATCACCGGCTCGTAGGCGATGCCGGCGATCGGCCGGCCGTCGTACTCCAAGCCGACCAACGTCGCCCAGTGGGGCACGCCGCGGACGAAACTGCGGGTCCCGTCGATCGGGTCCACGATCCAGCGATAGCCCGACGTACCGGGGCGGTCGCCCGATTCCTCGCCGAGAAACCCGTCATCGGGGAACGCGTCGAGGAGCATCTTGCGCAGGTGGGCCTCCGCCTCGCGGTCGGCGACGGTGACGGGGCTGTTGTCCGACTTCCAGATGACCTGGGCGGTGAAGTCGGCGGCCTTCAGGTCCGGGTAGTAGGCGAGGGCGATGCGGCCGGCGTCCCGGGCCGCGCGCTGCATCAGGTCGTAGCGGGTTTGCCATTCCGGGTTCATAGAACAACCACCAGTCGGGCGAACGGCACACACCGCGAGGCAACCCCGCCGGGGTGATTGTAGCGATGCGGTTCGCGATTCTAGGGGATCATCCGGACGGCTGGGCGGTGGCCCGGGCGCTCGCCGCCGGCGGCCGGCATCAAGTCGTCGCCTACCGCGGGCCGCGGACCGACGCCGATCTGCGCCCTGACTGGCCAGGCCTTCGGGTGACGGCCGACCTGGAGGAGCTTCTCGCAGATCCGGATGTCGAAGCCGTCATCGTCGCCGGTGAGCCGGGCGACCGGCTCGACCAGCTGCGGCGGATCCTCCAATCGGAGCGGCCCGCGTTGTGCGTTCACCCCGTCGATCGCAAGCCGGACGGAGCGTACGAGATTAACCTGCTCCAGGGCGACGTGCATCAGGTCGTCCTCCCCATCCTGCCGCTGGCGGTGAACCCGGCCGTGGCGGAATTCGCCGACCGGCTCGGGACCGGACCGCCGCCGCGGCTCATCGAGGTCGAGTTCCGCAGCCCCGGGGATCTGCTGTTCGAGGGAGACGGACCGGCGGGCGGCCCGCATTTCCCGGGCTGGGACGTGCTCCGCCGCCTGGGCGGGGCGGTGGCCGAGGTCCAGGCATTTGCCCGCGAGGAGAGCGTCCACCGTGGCGAGGCGGTCACGGTGCAGGGCCGATTCGAGAGCGGAGCCCTGTTCCGAGCCGCGTACCTGCCCGGCTGCAGCGAATCCCGGCTGCGGCTGACGGCCGACAGCCTGGGCGGCGAATTGGCCGCCGACCGCGTCGCCGTCGGCGCCGACGACTGGTCCCGGCTGGTCACCCGATTTGAGTCGGCGGTCGATCGGCTGCGGGTGACTCCGCGGGCCGCCCCCGGTGCCGGCCCAGCTGCGGACACCGGTGCCGGCCTCACGTGGCTCGATGAGATTCGGGCCGCGGAACTGGACGACGCCGCCCGCCGAAGCATCGAGCGCCGCCGCGGCGTCACGCTCGAATACCAGGAGGTGAGCGAAGACGTCGGCTTCAAGGGGACAATGACGCTGGTCGGCTGCGGACTGCTCTGGTTCATCCCCGTCCTCCTCATCCTGTCGGTCTGGCTACCGCAGGTCGGATGGCTGATCGTGCCCGTCCTGTTCGGGTTCCTACTGCTCCAACTGCTCCGCTGGTTCGTCCCGGCGCCGGCCGCCCGGACCGGCCCGCCGGAGCAGTGACTCACCACACGTTGCGAACTCTCGGGGAGTGGGGCACGAGCAATTGGGTCAATTCATGGATGAGCCGCCCGAACAATGTCGGTCGCCCCGCCGGGCCGCGGGGCGCGATCGTCATCGACCGGGCCGCCGCGGAGGCGTCGCGGCACGGCGTTGCCCCCGCCAAGGTCCGGGCGTACATCGAAGTGGGGCGATTGCTGGTGCTCGAACTGATGGGTTGCCTGGCGTCCTACTACCTACCGCCACCCGCACCCGCCGGGCTCGGGTGGGCCGCCCCGGGACTGACCCGACGATGAGGGCGTTCCGGATGCCGAACTTCGTCTTCAAGCTCTTCGTCATGGGCCAGTCCCCGCGGTCCCAGCGGGCGGTGGCCAACCTCCGCCGACTGTGCGACGAGGAGCTGGGCGACACGTACCACCTGGACGTGATCGACGTCCTCGAGCGGCCGCAGGCGGCCGAGGACGCCCGCATCCTCGCGACCCCCACCCTCATCAAGGAACTGCCGCTGCCCGCCCGCCGGGTGATCGGCGACCTGTCGGACCCGGAGAAAGTCCTGCTCGGCCTGGACCTCACGCCGAACCGGCCGGGCCGCCCGGCCGCCGGAGACGCGCCGCCTTCGCGTCGTGGCTAACCGGCCCGCGCCCGCTCCTTGGCGTAGGCCGCGGCCCCGACGATGCCGGAGTCGTCTTCCAGTGCGGCGGCCACGAACTTCACCCCATCCGTCGCCCCGGGCAGCACGTACCGGCCCGCGATCTCCCACACCCGCTCGCGGAAGCTCTCGCCCAGCGCCCCGGCGACGCCGCCGCCGAGCACAATCACCTCTGGGCTGAGCAGGTTCACCAGCCCGCCGATCGCCGCCCCGAGCGCCTTGGCCGCCGCGTCCACCAACTGCACCGCGATGGGGTCATCCTTGTCGAAGAAGTCGGCCAGCTGCGAGCTCTTGACGGCGTCCAGGTCGATCCCCTTCCACTCCTTGCGGACCCGCTTGGGGGCGTCGGCGAGCAGGCTGGCCGCGTACCGCATCATGTTCCGCCGGCCGGCCAGGTCTTCCAGCGTCTTGCCCTTGCGCCAGTGCAGGACGATGTGGCCGATTTCGCCAGCGTTGTAGTTGAACCCGTGGTACAGCTTGCCGTCGATGATGAGTGCCCCGCCGACGCCGGTGCCCGCGAATATGCCCAGGACGTGCTTCGCCCCGCGGGCCGCCCCGTGGGTGAACTCGCCGTAGGTGCCCATCCGGACGTCGTTTTCCAGGACGACCGGCCACGGCCAGGCGGCCGGGAAGAACGGGCGGACGTCCAGGTCCCGCCAGTCGAGGTTGGGGGCGAACCGGATGCGGGTCGTGTGCGGCTCGATCTGGCCGGGGACGCCCAGCCCCAGCCCCCGGACGTCGGCCGGGTCGATCTTCCCCTCGCGGACAACGGAATCGACGCACTGACCGATGCGGGAGAAGACGCCGGCCGGGCCGCCTTCGGGACCGGTCGGCT
>DASXAN010001566.1:0-2897 GCA_036406755.1 Gemmataceae bacterium | reverse complement strand
CAGCCAGCACGTAATCGGGCACGCGCTCTTTCACCCGCACGCCGGTGAACCGCTCGATCATGTCGTGCAGACTCTCGAGGTGCTGGACGTTCATCGTCGTGATGACGTTGACGCCGGCCCGGACCAGCTCGGCCACGTCTTGGTACCGCTTTGGGTGGCGGCTGCCGGGGGCGTTCGTGTGGGCCAGTTCGTCGACGAGGGCCACGGTCGGTCGCCGCTTCAGGACGGCGTCGAGGTCCATCTCGTCGAGGGCCACGCCCTTGTACTCGACCCGCTGCCGCGGCACCTGCTCCAGCCCCTCGACGAGCGCGGCCGTCTCCGCCCGGCCGTGAGTCTCGACGAAGCCGACGACCACGTCCACGTTCTGCCGCCGAAGGCGGTGGCCCTCCTGGAGCATCTCGTAGGTCTTGCCGACTCCGGGGGCGAAACCGAGGTAGACCTTCAGCCGCCCGCGCTGCTGGTCGCGGATCAGGGCCAGGAACTGCTCCGGCTTGGGTCGCCCGTCGGCCGTGCTCACGACTCACCCGCGCCCCCGCCACACCGGCAGCGTGATGTGGAACTTCGTCCCCCGCCCCGGCTCGCTCTCCACCGCCACGTCCCCGCCGTGCGCGTGGGCCACCTCCCGGACGATCGCCAGCCCCAGCCCGGTACTCCCCGGCCGGTCACCGCCAGGGACTCGGTAGAACTTCTCGAAGAGGTGCGGCAGGTGCTCGGCCGGGATGCCGACGCCGGTGTCGGCGACCGTCAGCCGTACCCGGCCGTCCCCGTCCGCGGCCGCCGAGAGCGTCACCGCCCCGCCCGCGTCTGTGAAGGCGATGGCGTTGTCCACCAGGTTGTCCAAGGCCGCACCGAGCCGAATCGGATCGGCGGCCACCGGCAACAGGTCCGGGGCGGCCTCGACGGTCAGCCGCAGGTGCTTCGCCTCCGCCCGTGGGGCCGCCTCGTCCGCGGCCGACCGGAGCAGGTCACCGGGCGGCACCGGCCTGACCTCCAGCGCCCTCCACCCCTGCTCCAGACGGGCCAGCGCCAGCAGGTGGTCGATCGTCCGCAACAGCCGCTCGCCGTTGTCCCGGGCGTCGATCAGCAGCTCGACCTGCTTCGGCTCCAGCGGGCCGACCGTCTCCTCCAACAGGAGGTGCAGCGCCAGCCGCAGGCTGGCGAGCGGCGTCTTCAGCTCGTGGCTGACGGTGGCGACGAGATTCGTCTTCACCTCGTCGAGCAGACGGAATCTGGTCACGTCGTCCAAGACCACGGCGGCCCCGAGGGTGCCGCCGTACGGGTCTCGGATCGGCCGGACCTGCGGCAGGTAGGCGTGGTCCTCGCCGCCCAAACGGAAGAACACGGCCTGCTCGAACGTCTCGGTCAGGGCCGGCCGCTGGTCCCGCAAGGCGGCCCCGACCGGCTCACGGAGCGGTTCGGGCGGCTGCCAGCCGGCCTCGCCGTCCGGGGCGACGCCGAGCACCTGCCGGGCGGCCGGGTTGGCCAGCTCCACCCGGCCGTCGGGGTCCACCACCAGGACCGGGTCGGGGAACGAGTCGATCGTCGCCTGGGCCGTCCGCTGCGCTCGAAGGAGTTTGTCTGTGCTCGACCGGCGGTAGTGCCGCAGGTGTTCGGACATGGTGTTGAACGCGGCCGCAAGTTGGCCCAACTCGTCCCGCCCGAGCTGCGGGACGGTGCGGTGAAGCTGGCCGGCCCCGATGGCCGTGGCCGCGTCGGTCAGGTCCCGGATCGGCCGCAGGACCGTGCGGAACAGTTGCCACGCCGCCAGTCCGGCCAGCAGGACGGTCGCAACGATGCCGGCACCGAACCACAGAAGCGATTCCCGGGCGGCGGCCCGCGTCTCGTCGGCGGCGACCCGGGCGGTGTCCCGGGCGTCGCGGCTGGCCTGCTCCATGTTCTCCTGATTGATCCGCAGGATGGTGCCAGATACGGTCTTGATTTGATCAAACAGGGCGAGCAAGCCGGGCACGTTGTCGGCCCCGTAGTAGTCCGCGGGCCGCTCGCCGCCCCCGGCCTCGCGGGCGAAGAACTGGTCGCCGCGGCGGCGGTACTCGGCCGCCAACGCGATCAACCGCTCGGTTAATTCCTGTTCGCCCGGCAGGGTGACGTTCTTTTGCTGGACACGGAGTTGCTCCTCGAACTTGGGCAAGTTGGCGGCGTACTGACGGCGGGCGAGGTCTTCCCGGCCGGACAGGGCGAACTGGAACGACGAGTCGATCCGCTCGGTCGCCTCGTTCAGCCGGAACATGGCTCGGACGCTGTCGTAGTTTTCCCGCAGGATCAGCTCGATGCCGCCGCCAAGCCGCGACAGCCGGGCAACGTCCGCGTTGCCCAAGCGGGACAACAGGGCGACACCGGCCCCTCCGAGCCCGGCGAGCAGAAGGAGGAGGGGGGCGAGGGTTAGTAGGATACGGCCGCGGAGCGACAGGGTCATGACGGTGTTCTACAACCCGTAGCGCTTGCGCTTGCGACGGAGCGTGCTCGGGTCGATGCCGAGGGCGTTGGCGGCGTCGTCCAACGTGGGAGAAGCGTTCAACATTCGGCGGATGTGCTCACATTCCACCTCGTCGAGCGTTGCGGCTTCGCCTATTTCGATCCTCCTCGTAGGCCGCGCACCGAGCTGGGCCGGCAGGTCTGCCAAGCCGACCTCCGACCCAGCCGCGAGGATGACACCCCGTTCGACGACGTTCCGAAGTTCGCGGAGGTTGCCCGGCCACGTGTGCCGCTCTAGCGCCGCCCGCGCCTCCGGCGTGAATCCGGTCACCGCCTTGGTGGACTGGCGGGCGAAGAATCGCAGCAGGCCGTCCGCCAGCGGCAGGATGTCCAGGCAGCGATCGCGGAGCGGGGGCAGTGTTACGTCGATGACGTTCAGCCGGTAGAACAGGTCCTCGCGGAAC
>DASXAN010001565.1:0-4391 GCA_036406755.1 Gemmataceae bacterium | reverse complement strand
GCCCCACCTTCATCCCGGCGATCGGCTTGTCGCTCTCGTCCACCAGCCGCAGGCAGCCGGAGAAGTCCACCTTCTCGTTGACCACCTTGAACACGATCACGTTCGTCCCTTCCTTCAGCTCCACCGGGTCGGACGTGTCCTGATCCTTATCCAGCGACCGGGCCTCCGTGTTCTTGAGCACCTGCTTGCCGTTCAGGTACACCTTGGACTGGTCGTCGCTGCCCATCTTCAGCTTGACGCCCTTCATCGGCTTGTCCGCCACGACGTAGCAGACGGCGTAGGCGACGGCGTCCTCGGTCTGGCCGCCGAGGAGGGCGTTGAAGTCGATGAAGTGCTCCCCGGCCTCGTGCTTGGTCCACTTGAGCGTCTTGTCCCCGGCCTTGGCCGTGTCCCCCTCCTTGGGCTTGAGCTTGGCCTCGTCCTTGACCTGCTGCTGGTCCAGCCCCTCCGCCCCGCTCTGGCCGTCGGCCAGCGGGAGGGGGGCGAGGATGAGCCAGTGGTGGACGAACCCGTCGTCGTCGGTCTTCATGTCCGCCGCCCGGGAGCCGGGGGCGCAAACGAACCCCAGCAACACCGCCAGCACCGCCGCCTGACGCATGGCGCACCTCCTGAGACATGGGGTTGAGAATGGCGACTGAGGTTATACCCGCCCGCGGCCCGGCGGGCAAGCGGCCGAAACCGCTTGACACTTGGCACAACGGCCTGAACAATCTACAGTTATCCGCAAACCCCACGTCGGGGGATGACCGTCCGCGCCGGACCGCCCGACTCGCGGCGGTCACCCCGGGAGTCCCGTTCCATGACGCCGCAGCCCCGCCGCCGCCGGCTGGAAGTGGAAGACATCGGCGACATCACCGTCGTCAACTTCGTCGATAAGAAGATCCTCGACGAGCAGAACATCCAGGTCATCGGCGAGCAGCTGTTCAGCCTGGTCGACGAACTCGGCCGGCGGAAGGTGCTCTTGAACTTCAAGAACGTCGAGTTCCTCTCCAGCGCCGCCCTGGGCAAGCTGATCACCCTCAACCGCAAGCTCCAGAGCGCCGGCGGCAAGCTGGTCCTGTGCGAGATCGACCCGCAGATCTACGAGGTGTTCGAGATCACCAAGCTGAACAAGTTGTTCACCATTCACAAGGACGAGCAGAGCGGGTTGCAGGCGTTTTGACGCCCAAGCCCACCCAGCGACCCGGGTGGGTTTTTAGGTTGCGAGGACACGGCTGTCATGACCGCGCCGGCCCCCTGCCTACCGTTCGAGATGGTCATCCCCAGCGACCTCGGCGAGGCCCGCCGGGTGCAGGCCGAGATCGAGCAGGCGCTGCACGCCGTCCAGTTCCTCGAGCACGACATCTTCGCCATCAAGCTGGCCCTGGAAGAGGCGCTGGTCAACGCCATCAAGCACGGCAACCAGATGGACCGGGCCAAGCTGGTCCGGGTCGCCTACCACGTCACCGCCGACCGGTTCGAGGTGCAGATCACCGACGAGGGCCCGGGGTTCGACCCGTCCGACGTGCCCGACCCGACCGCCCCGGAGAACCTGGAGCGGCCGTGCGGCCGGGGGCTGCTCCTGATGCGGCACTACATGACGGAGGTGGCCTACCACGACCGCGGCCGGGCGGTCCGCATGGCCAAGGTCCGGCGGAACGGGGCGAAAGAATAGATTAACCACAAAGGGCACAAAGAGCACAAAGAAGTGCAGCCATGGATCACGAACCGATCCCGGCGGGGGATGAGGAGATCGCTCACCAGATCATCGGGTCAGCCATCGAAGTGCATCGCCTGCTGGGGCCGGGGTTCTTGGAATCCGTGTACGAACGAGCACTCGCACACGAACTACGGCTGCGCGGCCTTGTGGTCGAACGACAAAAGGACATCCTCGTCCCGTACAAGGACATCCAGATCGAGGGCCAACGGCTCGATCTGCTGGTGGCCGGCCGGGTGATCGTCGAATTGAAAGCCATCGACGCGATCGCTCCCATCCATCAGGCCCAGCTCCTATCCTATCTCAAAGCAACCGGACTCCGCCTCGGCCTGCTGATCAACTTCAACGTGTTGGTGTTGAAGGACGGCATCAAGCGGCGCGTCCGCTGATCGCCTTTGTGTTCTTCGTGTCCTTTGTGGTAAACCTCTTGAGCACGGACCCGCGCGACACGCCGATGATGCGGCAATACCAGGAGGCCAAGGCCCGCCGCCCGGGCATGCTCCTGCTGTTCCGCATGGGCGACTTCTACGAGACCTTCGACGACGACGCCGAACTGGCCGCCCGCGTCCTCGGCCTGACCCTGACCAGCCGGGACAAGCACGTTCCGATGGCCGGGTTCCCCCACCACCAGCTAGAAAACTACCTCCGCAAGCTGCTCCACGCCGGCCACCGCGTCGCCGTCTGCGACCAGGTCGAGGACCCGGCCCTGGCCAAGGGGCTCGTCAAGCGGGAAGTCACCCGCGTCGTCACCGCCGGCACCGTCACCGAGGACGAGCTGCTCGACCCGCGGCAGGCCAACCACATCGCCGCCGTCGTCTGCGGGCACAAGAACACCCTGGGCCTGGCCTGGGCCGACCTGTCCGCCGGCACGTTCTGGGCCGCCGACCTGCCGCCCGACCGCCTGCCGGACGAGCTGGCCCGGGTCGCCCCGGCCGAGTGCCTGGTGCCCGAGCGGGACCACGACCGGATCGCCGACGCCTTCCGGGCCGCCCCGCCGCGGACCGTCGCCCCCCGCCCCGACTGGACGTTCGAGCCGGCCACCGCCCGCGAAGCGCTGTGCCGGCAGTTCGGCGTCGCCACGCTCGCCGGGTTCGGGTTCGACTCCGACCACCAGCCCGGCCTCGTCGCCGCCGGGGCGCTGGTCCTCTACCTGCAAGAGACGTTCAAGTCCGACCTGCGACACCTGCGGGCGGTCCGCCCGTTCCGCCAGGGCAGCTACCTGCTGCTCGACGAGGTCACCCGCCGCAGCCTGGAGCTGACCCGCACCCTCCGCGACGGCGGCCGGGACGGGTCGCTGCTCAGCGCCTTGGACCGGACGGTGACGCCGATGGGCGCCCGCCTGTTGCACGACTGGCTGATCGCCCCGCTGGCGGAGCGGCCGGCGATCGAGGCCCGGCTCGACGCCGTCGCCGAGTTCCACGCCGACCACCGGTTGCGACAGGAACTGCGGACCGTTTTGGATGAGGCGACCGACCTGCAACGGCTGACGGCCCGCGTCTCGACCGGCCGGGCGACGCCGCGGGACCTGGCCGCCGTCGGCCGCACGCTGAAGCTCCTCCCCCGGCTGAAGGCGAAGCTAACCGGCCGGCGGGCCGCGCTGCTGGCCCGGCTGGAAGACAAGCTGGAGCTGTGCCCGGACCTGCGGGAGGCCCTCGACGCCGCCCTGGTGGACGACCCGCCGCAATCCGCGAAAGAGGGCGGCGTCATCCGCGACGGGTTCAAGCCGGAGCTGGACGAGCTGCGGACGATCAGCCGGGACGGCAAGACGTGGATCGCCCAGTATCAGGCGAAGGAGATCACCCGCACGGGCATCGCCAGCCTGAAGGTCGGGTTCAACCAGGTGTTCGGGTACTACATCGAAATCACCCACGCCAACGCCGGCAAGGTGCCGGCCGACTACCACCGCAAGCAGACGCTTAAGAACGCCGAGCGGTACATCACGCCGGAACTCAAGGAATACGAGGAGAAGGTTCTCGGGGCGCAGGAGAAGATCTACCAGCTCGAGTACGACCTGTTCGTGGAACTGCGGGAGCGGGTGGCCGCCCAGACGGCCCGCCTGCTCGGCACGGCCGAGGTGATGGCGACGCTCGACGTGCTGACGGCCCTGGCCGAGCTGGCCGCGGCCCGGCAGTACGTCCGCCCGGAGCTGGCCGACGACGCGGTGCTGTGCGTCGAGGCCGGCCGGCACCCGGTCCTCGACCAGACGCTGCCGCCGGGCACGTTCGTCCCCAACGACATCGACCTCGGCCCCGACGGCGGCATGTTCTGGCTCATCACCGGCCCGAACATGGCCGGCAAGAGCACGTTCCTGCGGCAGAACGCGCTCATCGCCTTGATGGCACAAATGGGCAGCTTCGTCCCGGCGAAGGCGGCGACGGTGGGCGTCACCGACCGCATCTTCACCCGGGTCGGGGCGAGCGACGAGCTGAGCCGGGGGCAATCGACGTTCATGGTCGAAATGACCGAGGCGGCGAACATCCTGAACAACGCCACCTCACGGAGCCTGGTCATCCTCGACGAGATCGGCCGGGGGACGAGCACCTACGACGGCGTCTCGCTGGCGTGGGCGATCACCGAATACCTGCACAGCCAGGTGGGCTGCCGCTCTCTGTTCGCGACGCACTACCACGAGCTGGCGCAGCTCGCCCAGACGTTGCCGCAGCTGCGCAACTACAACGTCTTGGTTCGCGAGTGG
>DASXAN010001564.1:0-7572 GCA_036406755.1 Gemmataceae bacterium | reverse complement strand
TTCGGCGGCGGCATCCTCGCGAGCGGCACTTACGTGGCCCTGAACGGCTCGGCCATCGACTTCGACGGGCGGGCCGTCACGACCCTCGCCGCCAACACGACGGTCACTCTGAGCGGGCCCGGGTCCGTGTTCGCGGCGGTGGACGGGCTGACCGCCAATAATGGCACCTTCAACGTCGTGGCCGGCCGCACCTTCACGGTCGCCGGCGGGACGCTGACGAACGCCGGCACCCTGACGGTCGGCCAGACGGCCGGCGACGGCAGCACGTTGACCGGCAACGTGGTCGTCAGTGGCGGCGGCCTGCTCCGCGGCACCGGCACCGTCGCCGGCGGGATGACCGTGAACGGCGGCACCCTCGCGCCGGGGGTCGGCCCCGGCCTCCTGACCGTGACCGGGGCGGTGACGCTGGCCGGCGGCGCGACGTTCGCCGCCGAGCTGAATGGGGCCACGGCCGGCCCCGGCTACGACCAATTGAGACTCGCCGGCGGCGGGTCGATCGACCTCGGCGGGGCGACGCTCGCCACCACACTCGCCTACGCCCCGACGGACGCGGACGGCTTCACGATCGTCAGCGGCGGGCCGGTGTCCGGCACGTTCGCCGGCCTGCCGAACGGGGCGGCGGTGTCCCTGGGCACGTTCGGCGGCGTGGCGTACTCGCGGGTCATCGTCTACGGCCCGACGTCGGTGGTGCTGATCCCGGTGCCGGAGCCGGCGCACGTGCTGCTGGCGTGCGCCGCCGCGGCGGCCGCGGCCGGCCGGTGGCGGCGGAAGGCGTGAGCGCGGCGCGCCGGGCGGACCGGGAGCCGTCAGCCGATGATGACGTTCGGGCAGCCGGCGACGATCACCCCGCCGTGGGCGGTCGGGTCACCCAGCCGGGCGGCCGGCTGACCGCCGATGACGACCGTGCCCGAGCCGGAAAGGATCGGGTCCGGCGGGCCGAGGCACATGCACTCGTCCCCGGCCCGGGCGGCCTCCTGGCCGCCGATCAGGACCGTACGGCAGCACGTCGGCAGGATCGGCCCGCCGCAGTGCGGACTCGGTCCGGGGTCGACCATCGGGCAGGTGTGCGGGTCGCCGAAGCGGGCGGCTTGGGGCACGGCTCACTCCTCCAAACACCCGGCGGCTGACGCCGCCGGTTCGCCACAACTTCACGGGCACGACTTCTGGCCGGTCAGGGCGTCGTCGGCCACGTCCGGCTTGACCGGCTTGGCCTCGGCCGCGTCGCCGGGCGCCTTGGGGTCGTTGGGGGCCGACGGGCTGGCCCCGGGACCGTCCGCGGGCGCTCCGCCGCTGTTGATCAGCACCTGTGGCCCCGAGATGGCGACGCCGCTGGCGCTGACGTCAATGAAACTCCCGCCCACCTTCAGGCTCAGCTGCGCCCCCGCCTCGATGACGACCGTCTGGCCGGCCTTCAGGTGGATCACCCCGGCCTCCGTGGCGTAATTGCCCCCGACCTTCTGGTGCTTGTCCGTGCCGACGATGAGGTGGTCCTCCTGGTCCACTTTCACCGTCCGCAGCCGCTTGACGTGCAGCTGATCGTCGCTTGCGGTCGCGACGAAGCGGTCCTGGCAGGTCAGCTCGTACTTGTCGTCCACCTTCGCCAGCAGTTTGCTCTTGACGTGCAGGTCGTACCCGCCGCCGATCGTTTCCGTCTTCTTCCCGCCGATCAGGGCGTCGACGTTGCCCTTCCCACCGTCCACCCCGCCGACCTTCAACTTGAAATCGCCGCCGATGTGTTCCTCCTGGTCCTTGTGCACCTTGAGGTGTTTGTTCTGGAACACCTCTTCCTTCTGGTCGCCGACCTTCTTGCCGTCCTTCTCGGCGCCGACGATCAGGTGGGCGTCGTGCAGGACCAGCTCCCGACGGTCGTTCTTGACCCGCAGGTCGTGGTCCCGCTCGGCGTGGACGAACACCTGCTCCTTGCCCCTGGTGTCGTCGAACCGCCACTCGTTGAACCCGACCCCGCCCGGCGTGGTGTTGCTCTTGACGCCGCACAGCTTCGGGTCCTGCTTGTGGTTGGACCGGTTGCCCGTGTCCGGGCCGTCGCCCAGGTACGGGTGCATCTGGTCGGGGTTGTACACGCACCCGATGGCGATCGGCTGGTCCGGGTCGCCCTCCAGGAAATCAATGATCAGCTCCTGCCCGATCCGCGGGATGAAGAACGCCCCCCACCGCTTGCCGGCCCACGGCTGCGTCACCCGCACCCAGCACGAACTATCGGCGTCGGACTTGCCCTCGCGGTCCCAGTGGAACTGGACCTTCACCCGCCCGTACCGGTCCGTGAAGATTTCCTCCCCCTTCGGGCCGACGACCACGGCCGACTGCGTCCCGGCGACCACCGGCTTGGGCGTCGTCCGCGGCGGGCGGAACGGCACCCCGGCCGGCATCAGCGTGAACGTGTTGTGGTACTCGAACGGGGCGGCCGTCCCCGACCGGTAGTCGGCCCCCATGCGGGCCGTGTGCGTCACCGTGGTGAGGACGTACGGCCCGTCCGCCCCCATCGCCTTGCACTCGTCGTCCACCGCCTCGACGCTCAGCTTGCAGCCGGTCGTCAGGTGCCGGCAGTTGCTCGCCCCGGACAGGACGACGGCCCCGGCGGCGGCCGCCTCCATCCGCAGGTTCACCGTCCGCTTGTTGTCCTGAAAGATCTTCTGTAGCTCGGCCGGCTGGTCGCCGCCGCCGCGGTTGACGCCGTCGAACCGCTGGGCGTACTCGCCCGGCCAGTCGTAGATTTCCAGCTTCCCGTTCTCGCCGAACTTCAGCGGGTGCGACACCCGCCCGGCCTGGACGGTCGGGGTGATCGGCTTGTCCGCCTCCAGGTGCTTGTGCGGCAGCTCGAACGTGTGGTCCCACAGGGTGAACTTGCCGCTGGTCACCTCCTGCGTCTTGGAGAGCGCGTGAATCACCCCCTCGTCCAGGGCGGCCCCCTGGGTCGCCGTCTTGAACTTGACCGGGCTGGCCGGCGTCAGGTCCGGGTGGCTGCCGGGAGTGTCGGCCACGACCATCTGCACCCCGCCGGCGGAGTGCTTGAAGAAGTAGTAGATGCCCTCTTCTTCCATCAGCCGGCTGGCGAAGTTGAAGTCCGTCTCCCGGTACTGCACGCAGTAGTCCCGCGGCTCGTACGCGGCCCGCAGCTCGAACGACACGTCCAGGCCGGTGAGTACCTTCCGGAGGATGTCCGGGACGGCGACGTGCTGGAAGATGCGGCTCTGGGCCTTCCTGGTCAACAGCCAGAACGGCGGGACGACCTTCAACTGAAAATGGTTGAAGTGGCGGTTGGTTTCGCCCTGGGTGACGCCGGCGCAGACGCCGGTGAAGAACCGCTCCCCCTTCTTCCGCGGCAGCTCCAGTTTCAGGCTCACCCTCTGCCCGAGCAGCCGGTCGAACGCGACGGCGGTGGACCGCTCGGCCCGGCAGTCGATGTCCCAGCGGAACAGCTGCGAGACGCCCTCGCGGCCGGACAGGCCGACGGCCAGGAGCTTGTCCGGCCCGAGCGGAGTGGTCAGGACGAGGGGGCGGTCGGCCTGGGTGTAGGTGGCTGTCGCCATGACGACCTCCGGGAAAGGCCGACCCGGCCGCGCGGACCTCGCATCGGAGCGACTCGGCACCGTCTCATGCGGCGCGGGGCCGACCGCGCAACAAGAAACCCGCACGGAGGAAGACACGGGAGGAAGAATGACAACCGCGACAGAATCAGGGGACGGTCATGAATGGCGTTCAGCGAAATCACGAGCCGTTGTGAGGGCCGGTCGGAACTTTGGCGGCTGACGGCGGTCGGGGTCACGCCGCCGGGGCGGTGAACAATTCGGGGTGGGTGGCAATGAGCGCCTGGATGGCCCGCACCTTGCCGTCCACGAACAGCACGTTCGGGACGACGATGTGCTCCCGCCGGGCGCCCATCGTGTTGATGTGCAGGTCGCCGGACCCGAACCCGAGCAGCCACTGCCGGAACAGGTCCTCCCGCAGCTTCTCGAACACCATCCCGCGGGTGTCGTAGCTCTTCTCCGCCCCGCCGATTACCGACACGTGGGTGATCTGCCCGGGGCGGATCAGCCAGTAGCTGAGCCGGTCGTACCCGAAGAACGTCACCGCCCACGCCACGAACACCAGGGTCGAGAGGGTGACGTAGAACCCCAGGTTCATGTGCAGGGACAGGTGCGGGAACAGGCGGGCGATCTCGTCCCACCAGCCGAAGTAGGCGAGGACGACGGCCGCCAGGATGAGCACCAGGACGATGACCACCGACTGCGTGCCGCGGGCCATGACGTTGGTGAACAGGATGACGAAGAACAGGACGGCGGTGAACACCACCCCGGGCGTCTGGCCGGGCAGGAACCGTTCGGCCACGGACCCGACCCGGACCTCGGTGCCGTTGACGAGCGTCAGGGCGGCGATGACGAACCCGGTGACCCAGACCGGCCACCAGTAGACGAGGGGCGAGTGGCCGTAGATGCGGATCCCGGCCCGGCGGTCGGCTTCTTCCGGCGGCAAGTCGTCGCGGTCCGGATCGGTCATGGCTCTCCCGGTGGGTGCGGCGGTCGCCGGCGCCCGGCGCGGCGGACGGGGCCGCCAGAGGCGGGCGGCCGCGGTCGCCCGATTCTCGAACGGGCTGCAAGTTCGATGCCCGCGGGCGGGGTCAGCGGGTTCCGTCGGCCGCCGCCCGGTGCCTGCCGCCGCGGCGGGGGCCGGTCAGGGCGGCGACCGTGAACGGCGTGACGGCCGCGGCCGGCTACCCGTCCTTGGGGACGACCCCGACCCGGCCGCTCGGCTCCAGCACCGCCAGGCGGACGGCGGCGAGGTCGTCGTAGCCGTGGCGGCGGACCGCCGCCCGGACGTCCTCCTCGGTCATGCGGGCGGAGCGGAGGTGCGCCGGGATCACTCGCCCGTCGTGGACCAGCACGACCGGGCCGCCGGCCAGGAGCCGGCGCAGGCGGGGCCACCGGCACATCAGAGCGGACGTCGCCCGGTCCGCCAGGATGAGGGTGGCCGCCGACGCCAGGCCGGCCGACAGCGAGTTACTGCCGCGGTACAGCCCGGTCTCCACCGCGCTGCCGAGCAGGGCAACGACCAGGTAGTTGAACGACGTCATCCCGGCCATGAGTGCCGGCCCGACCCGGCACAGGGTGATGACGAGGAAGACGTAGATCACCAGCGACTGACCGACGACGGCGAGGATGTCCACGGCCTTACGCCTCCGGCTGCTTGTCCCGGGGGATGACGCTGATCGAGCCGTCCGGCTCCAGGACGGCGAGCTTGACGTCGCCCACGCCGGCCAGGCCCTCGTCGCGGACGGCCGCCATCAATTCCCGGTCGGTCACGCCCTCCCGGCGGGCGCGCCGCCGGACCACCCGGCCGTCCTCGACGAGCACGGTCGGCCCGCCGACGGCCCACCCCTCCCACGCCGGGTGCCCGCTCAGCAGGCCGCCGACCAGTCGGGCGAGCAGGAGCAGCGTGCCGGCGGCCGCCAGGGCCACGGCGAGGCTGCCGTCGCCCCGGGTCATGCCGTTCTGCACGGCGTTGGCCATGAGCAGGGCCAGCATCAGGTCGTGCAGGTTCCCCTCGCCGGCCTGCCGCTTGCCCGTGGCGCGCAGGCCGACCAGGAGGACGGCCGTCGTCACAGCCGTCCGGACGGCGACCGCGGCCAATCCGCCCGGGCTCGGTCCCGCCATCGCGTCAACCCTCCGTCGCCTTCATCCGCCGCAGCCGGCGGCGGGAACGGTGGACGACCGAATCCTGGGGCACCACGCTGATGTCCCCGTCCACCTCGAGCACGGCCAGCCGGACGTCGTCCAGCTTGGTGACGCCGTGCTCCCGCAGGGCGGCCATCAGCTCGTCCCGCGTCACGCCTTCATGCCGCATCCGGTGCCACTGGCCCCGCCCGTCGCTGACGAGGACGACCGGCTCGCCGACGACGTGCTTCTCCAGCCATGGGAACCGGTCGAGCAGCATCGTGACAACGTAGTTCATCCCCAACAGGGTGAGGGCCGAGACGAGGCCGCCGACGAGGGTGGTGTCGCCGCCGACCAGGGCGTTCTGGACGGCGTTGGCGAGGACGACGACCAGGACGAAGTCGTAGGCGTTGAGCCGGCCGAGCTCGCGGGTGCCGAGCACCCGCATCCCGGCCACGACGAACAGGTAGACGACGGCCGATTTGCCGACGATGCCGAGCAGGGTCGGCCCGTCGGGGCAGGAGAAGACGTCGGCGAGCCAGTTGGCGAACATGACACTCGTCCCCCGGCCGTCCCGGTCCGCTACTCGCAATGTCAAGCACATGCGATGCCCAACCGGCCCAGTCCGCGAGGGGCGACCGGCCCATCCGGGAGCCCGACGCCGGGTCGGAGCCGGTGGTCGTGTGGTTTCGGGACGAATGCCCGGCGAGCCGCCGGACCAGAGTCTCGGCGAAGTCGTGCGATCGCCGCCGTGCGGGAAGCTGGCCCGGGACTTCGAGGGGTGGTAGGCTCAGTGGCCGAGGGGCCGCCGCACCCGACCGGGGCGGCGGCACCGGCCACGACCACGGAGGAACCCCATGCCTCCCACGATCCCGGACGACGACGGCGAGGTCAACCTGTACAACCTGGCGAACTCGTCGGTGTTTACCCCCCGGGTGTATTTCGTGAACGGCATCCGCGTCCTCCCGCGGACCCACGCCGTCACGGCCGCTTACCTGTCGCTGCTCATCGAGCGGCCGGTGTGGGGGGTCTACAACGCCACGGCCGGCCTGTACGTCGGCTCGGTCGTCGACCTAGTGCAGTGCCTGCTCGACTATACCCAGAACGCCGGTGCCCGGCTCACCTCCCGGAACAACCTCAACAAACCGCCGGCCGTCCCCGAGGGCGACATCCCCCGGTTCCTGGAGGACGTTGACCGGAAGTACGTCGTCTGGAACAAGGCCACGCTGACGCTGTTCAAGGAACTCGTCCGCAACCGGCACGAGGAGCAGTTCGTCATCGCCCACAGCCAGGGCAACCTGATCACGTCCAACGCCCTGTTCGTGCTGGAGGACGTGCTCGGGTCCGCCGGCCTGGAGAAAATCCGCGTCTACTCCCTGGCCTCGCCGGCGCCCGCCTGGCCGCTGGGCCTGCGGAAGACGTACGGCGGCGGGGGCCGGCAGGACAACGCGTTCATGAACGACCTGGTCGCGCTGCTCCGCCCGCACAACCTGGCCAAGAAGGTCGGCGTCGGCGCGTTCCAGAACGCCGGCGACTTCCGGACGTACCCGCAGTCCGGCCCCGTCGCCCTCGCGCCGCACGACGCCAACCGGATCATCGACACGTTGAACTTCCTGAAGTCGATCCGCGGCGACCTGGGCCTTCCGAAGGAGTTCAAGCCCGAGTTCTTGCCGGACAGTGCCAAGGCCGCGCTGGCCGCGTTTCCGCCGTGAGCGGACCCACACGACGCCGGGGGCGGGCGAACGGGGGCGACTCGGCGTGCCATCCCACCGCGGCGGGAAAACGCTGACGCTCGGCGGGCTGAGTCGTCCGCCTCCTAGGTGACGACCGGTTCGCGGTCGGACCGCCAGTCCCCGGGGATCCCGTCCGGCCCCGTCGCCAGGGCCACGATCCCGCCGACGAT
>DASXAN010001563.1:0-4581 GCA_036406755.1 Gemmataceae bacterium | reverse complement strand
GCCGGGCGCCGACGGCCGCCGACCGCTCCGGGTCGCCGGTCGTCGTGTCCAGCACCATCTGCCCGTCCCGCAGGTCGTCACCGGCTTCGCCGAGCACTTCCTCGACCACCTCCGACGTGGGCAGGCTCAGGACCGTCCGGCCGCACGACCTGGCGACCTCGCCGGCGGACCCCGCACACCGCCCGCCGAGGGTCGTGAACTGCCGGCGACGGGCCGGGTCGATGTCGTACCCGACGACGCCCAGGCCGGCGTCGAGGAACCGCTCGGCCAGCGCCGACCCGACCAACCCCAGGCCCACCAGGCCGATTGACCGATGGTCCATAACCCCCTCCGGCTCAGTCCCGCAGCGCGGTCCGGCTCGTGTCCGGGGCGAACGGGACGACCGCCATCCCCAGGGCGTACACCCAGGCCGTCACGCTTCCCACTTTAGCGTAGTCGCCAGCGAACAGGGACATCAGTCCGCCGGCCGCCAGCACGCCGGCCGCCGACGCCACCCGGCCGGCGTTGTACGTCACCCCCGCCCCGGTGGCCCGCACCCGCGTCGGGAACAGCTCCGGCAGGTACAGCGGCAGCCAGCCGAAGAACAGCGTCCCGACCACGCCCAGGGCGAACACCGCCGGCAGGAAGGCCGGGTGGCCCGGCGGCAGGCCGCGGTAGATCAGCTGATTCAGCGCCAGCGTGGCCAGGCTCATCAGGAAGTAGGACGCCCGCCGGCCCATGCGGTCGGCCAGCCACCCGCCGGCCGCCCCGCCGAGCACCGCCCCGACCGCCCACACCGCCTGGGCGGCGGCCGCGTCGGTGCCGGCGGCGTCGGCCCACGGGATCAGCCATTTGCCCGACGCCCAGGTGCCGACCATCGGCACGGCCCCGAGCAGCACCCCGACCACGGTCCGGCCGAGCAGCGGCGGGCGGAGGACTTCGGTCAGCGGACCGGCGAGCGGGGTTGCGCCAGCGCCCCGGGTGGCCAGCCACCGCGGCGACTCCGGCACCCACAACAGCACGGCGACGCCGAGCACCGCCGGCGCCGCCCCGACGAGCATGACCCACCGCCACGACTCGGGCGTGACGTGCACCTGCTGTCCGATCAGGGCCAAGACCAGGATGCCGACGTTTCCCGCCGCCCCCATCGCCCCGGCGACCGCCGGCCGCGACGCCCCCGGCCACGCCTCCGCGACGAGGGCCACCCCGGCCGGCCACATCCCGCCGACCCCGAGGCTGGCCAGGAACCGCAGGCCGAGCAACTGCTCCGGCGTCCGCGCGAGCCAGCTCAGCCCGGTGAAGGCGGCGAAGCAAAGGATACTCCAGCCCATCGCCCGCACCCGCCCAGCCCGGTCGCCCAGGCGGCCGAACACCGCCCCGCCGACCGCCCCGCCGAGCAGGAACGCGCACAGCAGCCGGCCGAACCAGACGCCGACCAGCGCCTCGTCCGCCCCCAGCAGGTCGATGACGGCCGGCCGGGAGACGAGCGGCCCCAGCCCCATCTCGATGCCCGCACAGAGCCACCCCAAGACGGCGGCCGACAACACGATGCGTTGCCCCGACCGCGACAGCGGTGGTACGGATTCGCTGATCGGCTGGGAACCCATGAGTGATCGCGTTGTTCAATGAACAAAGTTACCACAAGTGGCCGATTGTACCGCTCTCAGCCGTTGTGAACAGCCGGAATTGAGCCGATTCGCACACCATCTTGGCCAGGGTGGCGCACGATTTCAATGAAAATAATAGAAATATCATTGACAAGTTTCCGTGAACGACCTTAGAGTGTGCGCCATGTCGATCACGATCCGTGAAGTCGCGAAGGCCGCCAACGTCTCGGTCGGAACTGTCAGCCGGGTGCTCAACGGCCACCCGACGGTCAGCCCGGAGAACGCCGAACGGGTGCTCAAGGTGGTCGAGGAACTGCGGTACAAGCCGCTGCGCGTGCGGGCGGCGGAATCCGGGTTGGCTTCGCTGCGGGACGCAAACATCGCCCTGCTGCTGCTCGGGATGAACCGGACGCTGGCGTCGCTGCCGTGCGTCGCCGACGCCATCCACGACGCCGAAGCCGCGTTGAACGAGGCTGGTGCCAACCTGCTGCTGGCCGACCTGCCGCTGGCCGACCGCGTGCCGCCGATGCTGGAGCGGAACCGGATCGACGGCGTGTTGCTCAAGGGGGCCCTCCAGGGTGACCTGTTCGGCGGCGGTAACCCGGCCCTGTTCGACCGGCTGCGGGAGCTGCCGACGGTCTGGTTCCTCGGCCGGCCGGACGGCGGCGACTGGGGCGACGTCGCCCAGTCCAACGACTGGCAGGCCGGCCGGCTGGCGGCCGAGCACCTCCTGGCCCGCGGCCACCGGCGGCTGGCCGTCCTCAACCCCAAGCCCGGCCACGTCACCTTCCGCCAGCGGGAGGCGAGTTTCACCTGGCACGCCCGCCGGGCGGGGGCGGCGGTGACGGCCGTGCTCGGCCGGCCGACCGAGGAGTGGGAGCTGCCGCTGCGGCCGGTCGATCAGGTCGGACTGGTCGCCGGGCTAGTGGACGAGCTACTCGGGGCGGACCTGCGGCCGACGGCCGTGTTCGTCCCCGGCGACTCGGTCACGGCGATGATCTACCGCGCCTTGGCCGAGCGGGGCCTGCGGGTCGGCCGGGACCTGAGCCTGGTGTCGTGCAACCACGAGCCGCCGATCCTGGCCGGCCTGTTCCCGACGCCGACGACGATCGACATCCACGCCGAGCAGATCGGCCGGCGGGCGGTGGATCAGCTGGCCTGGCGGCTGGCGCACGACCAGCAAGCCGGGCTGGACGTCGGCGTCGCGCCGACGCTGGTGGACGGCGGTTCGGTGGCGGAGGTGTGAGGGTCGGGACGGCGGTGCGGGGGCGACGGCCATGCGAGTCAGGACGGCGACGACACTGGTTGGCGCACTCGCCGTCATTGTCATTTTGCCCCCCGTGAGTCACGGGGGGCTGACTGCGGCCACGGCCGAGCAGTGGGGCGTCTACGAGATCACCCTGACCGGCCCGGCGACGGGCAACCCGTTCACGGACGTGACGCTGTCGGCCCGGTTCACGCACGGCGACCGCACGGTAACGGCGGCCGGCTTCTACGACGGCGACGGCACGTACCGAGTGCGGTTCATGCCCGACCGCGCCGGCGAGTGGCGGTACGAGACGGCCAGCAACGCCCCCGAGTTGCGCGGCAAGACCGGCACGTTCGCTTGCACGCCGGCGGCGGCCGACAACCACGGCCCGGTCCGGGTGCGGGCGACGTACCACTTTGCCCACGCCGACGGCACACCATACGTCCCGGTCGGCACGACCTGCTACGTCTGGAACCACCAGGGCGACCGGCTCGAAGAGCAGACGCTGGCGACCTTGAAGCAGAGCCCGTTCAACAAACTGCGGTTCTGCGTGTTCCCGAAGCGGTACGCGTTCAACCAGAATGAGCCGCCGCTGTATCCGTTCGAAAGGACTCGGGGCGCTCACGCAACCCCGCTCGCCGGTGGATGGGACTTCACGCGGTTCAACCCGGCGTATTTCCGGCACCTGGAACAGCGCGTCGCCGACCTGCGCGACCTCGGGATCGAGGCCGACCTGATCCTGTTCCACCCCTACGACAAGAGCCACTGGGGCTTCGACCGCATGCCGGCCGACGCCGACGACCGCTACCTGCGCTACGTGGTCGCCCGGCTGGCGGCGTACCGCAACGTCTGGTGGTCGCTGGCCAACGAGTACGACTTCCTGAAGGAGAAGCGCGAGTCCGACTGGGACCGCTTCTTCCAGATCGTCATGAAGGAAGACCCGTACGGCCACCTGCGGTCGATCCACAACGGCGCGCTGATCTACAACCACACCCACCCGTGGGTGACGCACGCCAGCATCCAGAACGGGTCGGCCGTCGAAGACGCCGGCCGGGCGACCCTGTACCGGGACGTGTACCGCAAGCCGGTCGTGTTCGACGAGGTCAAGTACGAAGGCGACATCCCGCAGCGGTGGGGACACCTGTCGGCCGAGGAAATGGTCCACCGGTTCTGGCAGGGCACCATCGCCGGCACCTATGTCGGCCACGGCGAAACGTACCGAACTCCGGATGACGTGCTGTGGTGGTCGAAGGGGGGTGTGCTCCGCGGTCAGAGCCCGCCGCGGATCGCGTTTCTGCGGAAAGTGCTCGAGGACGCCCCGGACAAACGGCTCGATCCGATCGACAAGTGGCAGGACGCCCGGACCGCGGGCACCGCCGGGGAGTATTACCTGGTCTACCTCGGCAAGGACCGGCCAACCGAGTGGGTGTTCGAGCTGCCGCGGATCGGGCTGAAGTCGGGGATGCGGTTCAAGGCGGACGTGCTCGACAGCTGGGAAATGACCGCGGCCCCGGTGGCCGGCGAGTTCGTCATCCGGGCGGACCAGGGGTACCGCTACCGGGCCGAGGGGGAGCGGGCGATCACCCTGCCGGGCAAGCCGTACATGGCGGTGCGGGTGCGGCGGGTGGGGTGAACGAGTTTTCGACCCCGGCCTCGCTCCGCTCGACCGGGGCTTGACTTGAGCGCCCTGGCGAGCTTCGGATTTCAGCCCGGTGGGCGCTGAATAATGCCCCGGTCGAGCGGAGC
>DASXAN010001562.1:0-3018 GCA_036406755.1 Gemmataceae bacterium | reverse complement strand
GGGCGGGGCGGGTGAATTCGTCACCCGCCCCGCCCGTTGCCGTTCGGCGGTTGGCCCCTGATTTGCGTGGGAGTCAGTTGTGGCGCCCGACGCCACACCGGGCCGCATGAGCGGCCGGTCGATTCCGTCAGCAACCCCGGCGGCCCTGCCGGGGTCGGGGCTTGACTCCGATGCACATCCCCGCCATCGCGTTGCAAGAGCAAGAAGTCGTTTGGGACGTGAGCCCGGCCGGATTCGGCGGCGTCCTGTACATCACCGACCGCCGACTGTGTTACGAGACGCCGCACGGCGGCGGGTCGGGCGAAATCCTCTTCCGGGACGTGACGGCCGTCCGGCCGTGGAACCTGTTGGGGCTGGTGCCGCTGGGCGTGGCCGTCACGACCCGCGACGGCCGGCGGCACACGCTGCGGGTCCGCCACCGCCGGCCGCTCCTGGCCCTCATCGCCGCCCTGTGTCCGGCGGACGGGCAGTCGGTCCCCGCCGAGTGAGCTTCAGAGCAGCCCCGTCCGCTCGTCGCGGCCGGTCATGCGGTTGAAGTTCTGCACCGCCACGCCGCTCGCCCCGCGGACCAGGTTGTCCTCGCACGCCAGCACCAGCACCTTCCCGCGGACCACCCGCACCGTGACGTCGAGGTAGTTCGTGTGGGCCGTGTCCTTCGTCGCCGGCAGCGACTCCCGCACCCGCACGAACGGCTTGCCGGCGTAGTATTCGCGGAACAGATCGAGCAACTCCCCTTGCGTCACCGGCCGCCGCGGGGTGGCGTAGATCGTGGTGAAAATGCCGCGGTCCATCGGGATGAGGTGCGGGGTGAAGATCACCTCGACCGGCGCGCCGGCCACGTCCGCCAGGGCCTGCTCGATCTCCGGCGTGTGGCGGTGGGTGCCGACGCCGTAGGCCGACACGCTCTCGTTGCACTCCGGGAAGTGGAAGGCGAGCTTCGGCGACCGACCGGCCCCGCTCACACCGCTCTTGCTGTCCACGATGATGCCCGACAAGTCCACGTGGCGCCCGGCGACGAGCGCGGCCAAGCCGAGGATGGCGGTCTGCGGGTAGCAGCCGGGGTTGGCGACCAGCTGGGCCGTGGCGATCTCGGCCGCGTACAGCTCCGGCAGGCCGTAGACGGCCTGGGCCAGGTGGGCCAGGTCCTCATGGCTGGCGCCGTACCACTGGGCGTAGGCGTTCGGGTCGCGGAGGCGGTAGTCGGCGCTGAGGTCGATGACGCGGACGCCGTGGTCCAGCAGGGCGGGCAGGGTGGTCATGCTGACGCCGTGCGGCAGGCAGCCGAACGCGAACTCGACGCCACGGGCCACCAGCCGGTCGGCGTCGAACGGCTCGCACCGCAGGTCGGTGCGGCCGAGCAGGCTCGGGTGCAGCTCGGCGACCGCGGGCGTGCCCTCCTTCGTGGAGGTGACGGCCACGACGTCGGCGTGTGGGTGCCGGAGGAGGATCTTCAGCAGCTCGGCGGCCGTGTATCCGGAGCCGCCGAGAATCGCGACCTTGGTCATGCGTGCGTGGTCCTTGGTGACGGAGCCAATGTCAGTATAGAGACGGTGCAAAGGTGCCGGTTCGGCGTTGTGCCGTAGGGTGGGCCGAGTGCAACGAGGCCCACCAATACGCCGACCCGGTGGACCTCGTTGCACTCGGCCCACCCTACAAGACATGACCGAGCCACTCACCATTCACGTAGCCGCCGCCACGATGCGGGCCGGGCCGCTGACACCGGTCGACCTGCTCGACCAGTGCCTGGCCCGGATCGACCGGTACGAGCCCGCGGTACAGGCCTGGGTCGTGATCGACCGGGACGGGGCGCGGGAGCAGGCCGAGCGGCTGACTGCCGAGCTGAAGCGGAGCCGCCACCGCGGGCCGCTGCACGGCATCCCCATCGGCGTCAAGGACATCATCGACGTGTTCGACCTGCCGACCGGCTGCGGGTCGAAGCTGTGGGCGAACAGCGTCGCCCGGCAGGACGCGACTGTGGTGAAGCGGTTGCGGCAGGCCGGGGCGGTGATCCTCGGCAAGACGGTAACCACGGCGTACGCCTACCTTGACCCGCCGGTGACGCGCAACCCGTGGGACGCGGCCCGGACGCCGGGCGGGTCGTCGAGCGGGTCGGCGGCGGCCGTGGCGTGCGGCATGTGCTTGGCGGCTCTCGGCACACAGACGGTCGGATCGCTCACCCGGCCGGCCGGCTACTGTGGCGTCTGCGCTCTCAAGCCGAGCGTCTGGGTCGCCGGGTCCGACGGGGTCCTGCCGCTGGCGCCAACGCTGGACCACGTCGGCGCGCTGGCCCGCTGCGTCACCGACCTGGCCCTGCTCGCCGATGTGCTGATTGACGACGCCCCCGACTGCGCCGGCCGGGTCCGGCGGGCAGTCGGGCCGAACGCCGACAGGCCGCCGCCGGTCCACCTGCTGGGCGGCATGTTCCAGGACCGGGCCGAACCGGTCATGCGGGCCGCGATGGGCCGGGTTCGCGATGCCCTCCGTGGGCTGAGTTGCCGAGACGACGAGCTGCCGGCGGTGGCGGCCGACCTGCCGCGACACCTGCGGGCCATCCTCGCCACCGAGGCGGCCGACTACCACGGCGACCGCCTCCGCCGCCATCCGGACGACTACCCGCCGAAAATCCGTGAGTTGATCGAGGACGGGCTGCGGACCGCCACCGACGACTACCGGGCGGCCCTGGACCACCGCAACCGGATGCGGGAGGCGATCGACGGCGGATACTTTTGTGAGCCGGCCGTCCTCGTGACGCCGGCCACGACCGGCCCCGCCCCGGACGGTGCCACGACCGGCGACGGGGTGTTCAACGCGCCGTGGAGTTACTGCGGGCTGCCGACGGTGTCGCTGCCGTGCGGCCGGGCCGCCGACGGCCTGCCGGTGGGCGTTCAGCTGGTCGGCGGCGTCCTCGGGGCGGCGGACGCAGTGGACATCGCGGCCCGGTTGGAGAAGGAGTTGGGTGTAGAAATGGGACTACCGCCGGTGCCCCAATGACCCGTTTCGCCGCGAGCGGAGCGAGCG
>DASXAN010001561.1:0-8190 GCA_036406755.1 Gemmataceae bacterium | reverse complement strand
GCCCGGGCCCGGACCGTTTCGGCGTGACCGCCTGACTAATACTCGCTCTCGGAGACGATCTCGCCGCCGGCCTTGGTGACCAAGGCGGCCACGACGCGCTTCTCGACATCCACACTGAGGAACCGCACGGCACCGTCGGCGAACAGGAACATCGCCCCGACGCGGTGGAAGCTGAAGATCTCGTTGTTGTTCGTGCAGTTCATGACGCACGGGCCGGGGCACTTCATGCCGTTGGCCTCGAAGCTGTGAATGGGGATGGAGTTCGCCGGGTCGGCCCAGCCGGCGCCGCTCACCCGTCCGTTCGTGACGTCATCATTGCCACAATTCATCAGATTGGTGTCTGCCGGGCCGGGGCCGGTGCGCAACCAGTGGTCCGGACGGCCCGCGTCCTCGGCCAGCAGGAAGGTCTGCGAGGACCCGTCGCGGATCCGGCCGATCGCCGTCGGCGCGCTTGCGGGGCTCGGCGCGAGCACGCCCGTCGTGTCCGCGGCGGTCGCGTAGCCGAGGTCGGACCGCAGCCCGTTACCGAGGCCGTTGGGCGGCGCGTAGTCGGTCGCTGCCGCGGACCACTTGTCCGCGTCCGCCCGGTTCTCGGTCGGTGTGGACGGGCACTGGAGGACCTTCAACTGGACAGCGATCGCCGGGCGGTTGGCGGCGGCGCTCCAGTCCTTGCCGAAGTCGTACTGGCGGGCCAGGTTCTCCTGTTCGAGGTGAGGCAGGATGTAGGCCGCCCAGCTGTGGACCTTCGGGGACGTCGTGTTACTCGGCGGGAAGGCGCCCTTGATGTTGTGATAGTTGTGCAGCGCCAGCCCGACCTGCTTCAGGTTGTTCGAACACCTGGTCCGGTTGGCGGCCTCCCGGACTTTTTGGACGGCCGGCAGTAGGAACCCGATGAGGATGGCGATGATGGCCATGACGACCAACAGCTCGATCAGCGTGAACCCCGCCGACCGCCGCACGGCGACCGTACGCATGTCAGCCTCCCGTTCGGTTCGTCCGAAATGACCGGGGCGAGTCCGGGCTGGCGAATCGCAGCGGCGAGTCTATCCCCGTGTCGCTGCCGCCGCAACAAGAATGCAAGTTCTGACCGGTCCGCGAAATGAGACGGCCGGGGCGGGACACGGTTCCCGCCCCGGCCGGCGTGTTGGCATCACGTCGATCGCCTACCCGACCAGTTGCCGGACCGGCTTGCCCTCCGGCACCAGCTCGACCGGCCGGCCGTCGCCGGTCTTGTACCACGTGTGCAACGGCACCCCGAGGGCGTGGTAGATGGTGGCAGCCACGTCCTGCGGCGCGACGGGGCTGTCGGTGACATACTCGGCGGTGGCATTCGTCGCCCCGACCACCTCCCCGGTCTTGACGCCGCCGCCGCCCATGCAGACGACGCCGGCGGTCGCCCAGTGGTCCCGCCCGGCCGACGAATTGATTTTTGGCGTCCGGCCGAAGTCGCCCATCCAGACGATGAGCGTCTGATCCAGCAGACCGCGGTCGCCCAGGTCGCGGAGCAGGGCGGCGTACCCCTGGTCCATCGCCGGGAGCAGGCGGTCCTTGAGCGACTTGAAGTTGTTCTGATGCGTGTCCCAGCCGCCGGACGTGACGGTCACGAACTGGACGCCGGCCTCGACCAGCCGCCGGGCCAGCAGGCACGACTGGCCGAAGCTCGACCGGCCGTAGGCGTCGCGGACCTTGTCCGGCTCGCGGGTCAGGTCGAACGCCCGCTTGGCCGCCGGGGACGTGATCAGGCTATGGGCCTTCTCGTAGAAGATGTCGCGGGCCTGCACGACCGGGAGCGCGTCCTCGATCGCCGTCTGATACCGGTCCAGCTCGTGGAGCATGGCGTACCGCCGCTGGAGGCGGTCACGGTCGGCCGCCTTCGCCAGGCTCAGGTCGCGGACGCGGAACGCCGGACTGTTCGGGTCGTCGGGCACCTCGAACGGGTTAAACTGGTCGCCGAGGAACCCGGCGATGCCGCCGTTGAACCGGCGGTCGATGTTCTTGCCCAGCTGCACGAACGGCAACATGCCGCGGACGTAGCCGCGTTCCTTGGCGATCACCGACCCGTAGCACGGGAACGGCGTGGACGGGTTGAACTTGTGGCCGGACATCATCAGGTGGTCGGCCACGCCGTGGGAGCCGTTCTGCGGGTTGTGACCGCGGATCAGGCTGAACTTGTCGGTGACCTTGGCCAGTTGCGGCAGGTGTTCGACGAAGCGGACGCCGGGCAGGCCGGTCGGGATGGTGCCGAACTCGCCGCGGATCTCGGCCGGGGCGTCGGGCTTGGGGTCGAAGGTGTCAATGTGGCTGGGACCGCCCTGGAGCCAGAGGAGGATGCAACTCGGCGGCGTGCGGCTGGCGGGGCCGCTGGTTGCCGCCGCGGCGTGGCGGAGGCGTAGGGCCGCGGGCAGCGTCAATCCGAACGCGGCGAGGCCGCCGACGCGAAGGAAATCGCGGCGTGACACGCCGGAGCAGTCGGCCGAGCGGCCGGTGACCAAGTCGAACATGATCGGACCCCGAGGTGTGCGGACTGGCGGGAAGGCGGCGTAGGGCGGGGGCCGGCCTCTACGCATAGCCTGACCGTTTTTGCGAGAAAGTCAAGCGGCCGCGGCCTATTCGACAAACTGCACGTCCACGGGATTCGGGATGACCCCGGCCTTGTGCCCCTCGGCCAACAGCCGCCGGACCGCCTCCCGGCCGCGGGGGCCGTAGTCGAGCGTCCAGTCGTTGACGTACATGCCGACGAACCGGTCCGCGAGCGCCTTGTCCATGTCCCGGGCGTATTGGAGGGCGTAGTCGAGTGCCTCGGACCGGTGGGCCAGCGAGTAGCGGATGCTCTCCTTGAGCAGCCGGCTGATCTGGCGGATGGTCGCGTCGCCGAGGTCACGGCGGACGACGTTGCCGCCCAGCGGCAGCGGCAGGCCCGTCCGGTCCTGCCACCAGATGCCAAGGTCCACGACCAGCTGCAAGCCCTGATTCTGAAACGTGAGCTGGCCCTCATGAATGATGAGGCCGGCGTCGTACCTGCCGGCGGCGACGGCCGGGATGATCTGGTCGAACGGCAGCACGTCGTATGCGAAATCGCGCTTGAGCAAGAGCCGTAACGCCAGGAACGCCGTCGTCAGCGTCCCGGGGACGGCGATCTTGATCCCGTCGAGTTGATCGACACTCAGCTTCCGCCGCGAGACGACCATCGGGCCGTAGCGGTCGCCCATACTGCACCCGCTCGGCAGCAGGGCGTACTTGTCGAGCAGGTGGGCGTAGGCGTGCAGGCTGATGGCCGTGACCTCCAGCTCGCCCCGGAGGGCGCGGCGGTTGAGCGTCTCGATGTCCTGCAACTGGTGGACGAACCGCAGGCCGCCCGTCTCAATCTTGTCGTGAGCCAGGGCGTAGAACATGAACGCGTCGTCGGGGTCGGGGCTGTGGCCGACGTGGATGGTGCGGTCTTGGTGATCGGCAGGCATCGGTTCAGCATCCTGGTTCGGAGTGGTCTCCGAATTACTATCCGGAATGGGTCGCATGGGACAACATGGGGCCTATTAACTTGCCCGAACTTCCGCCAGGAAGTGGCGTGTCACGTCGGACTGCGGGTCGTCGAAGACCCGGGCGGGCGGGCCGGACTCGGCCACCCGGCCGGCGTGCATGACGTGGACCGTCGTGGCCACGTTGCGGGCGAACGACATCGCGTGCGTGACCACGACCATCGTCTGCCCCTGCCGCGCCAGGTCGGCGATGACGGCCAGGACTTCGCCGGCCATCCGCGGATCCAGGGCGCTGGTCGGCTCGTCGAACAGGATCGCCTCCGGCTTGACCGCCAGGGCGCGGGCGATGGCTACCCGCTGCTGCTGGCCGCCGGACAACTGCTCCGGCTTGGCGTGCAGTTTGTCGCCCAGGCCGACGCGGTCGAGCAGCTGCCGCGCCAGCGGTTCCGCTTCGGCCCGCGGTTGCTTCAAGACCAGCCGCGGGCCGATCAGCACGTTCTGCAGCACGGTCAGGTGCGGGAACAGGTTGAATTGCTGGAAGACCATGCCGACACGCCGCCGCAGGGCCAGCAGCGTTTGGCCGCTGGCCCGCTGCACGTCGTCCGGCCGCAGCGCGAGGTCCTGCACGCGGACCTCGCCCCCCTGGAATGGCTCCAGCCCGTTGATGCACCGCAGCAGCGTGCTCTTGCCGCCGCCGGACGGGCCGACGACGACGGCCACCTCGCCGCGCGGCACCTCCAGCGACGCCCCGTCGAGGACGCGCAGGCTGCCGTGGTGTTTGACCAGGTTCGTGACCGAGATCATGCGCGATGTCCCCCGGGCCGGGTCAGGCCCGAGCCAGAACAGCCTTCTTCTCCAGCCGCCGCGTCAGCAGCGCCAGCGGGTAGCTCATCAGCAGGTACAGCGCCGCCGTCACCAGTGCCAACTCGAGGAACGCCTGCGGGTGGGCGTTGACGAGGATGTTGTAGCTCTTGCTCAACTCCTCCGCCGCGATCACCGAGCAGACGGCCGTGTCCTTGAACAGGTTGATGAAGTCGTTGGTCACCGGCGGCACGACCAGCCGCACGGCCTGCGGCACGACGACGTGCCAGATCGCCTGCCGGCGGGTCAGGCCCAGCGCCAGCGCCGCCTCCGTCTGTCCCACCGGGATGGCGAGCAGGCCGGCACGGTAAATCTCGGCCTCGTAGGCGGCGTAGTTCAGGGCCAGGGCGGCGATCGAATCCAGTGTGATCGACCGCCACTCCGGCGGCAGCACCAGCGGCATCAGGCCGAAGTGCAGGAAGAAGAGTTGCAGCACCAGCGGCGTGCCGCGGATCAGTTCAACGTAGGCGGCGAGCGGCACGCGGAGCAACGCCGGTCCGTACACCCGGCCGAGCGCGATCACCAGACCGAGGGCCATCGCCAACGGCATCGACACGACGCTGAGGACCACCGTCAGTCCCGCCCCGCGGAGCAGGCGCGGGAAGTTGCGGCGAACGACGGACCAGCGGTCGGCCTCGCCACCCTCCGGCCGCATCGTCTCCGGCAATTGCTGCACTTCCTGGCTGGACAGATCGTCCTGCGCGGCACTCCACAGGCCGTACTTCCGCAGCACCGCCTTGAGCCGGCCGTCGGCGATCATCGACCGGAGTTGGCCATTGAGAGCGTCGCGGAGGTCATCGTCGCCCTTGCGGACGTAGACGACATAGTAGCCGCGCTCGGCCGGCAGCCCGACCTGGCGCACGGCGAACGACTGGCCGTAGGCCACCGCCGCCGGCGTGTCGGTCAGGGTCGCGTCCAGAGTGCGTTTCTCGACGTCGCGAAAGGCGTCGGTCGTGCCGTTGAGGCGGACGACCTCGACCGTGTCGGCGTAGTGCTCGGTCAGGTGGTTGTCCGCGGCCGTGCTCTCCAGCACGCCGATCCGCCACTTCTGGCCGTCGGGTCGGGGCTTCTTCAGGCTCTCCCAGCCGGTCAGTCGCCGGTCGTCGCGGTGGGCGAAGAGGACGAGTTCGTAGACGTAGTAGGGGATGGTGGCGGCGGCCGCGCGGAGCCGTTCGCGGGTCAGCTCGTAGCCGTTAACGACCACGTCCACGTCGCGGGCGTTCAACGTGCTCAGCAGGTTCTGCCACTGGCCCTGGACGAACGCCGAATCCACGCCGAGGCCGGCGGCGAGCTGGGCCATCAGGTCCACCTCGAAGCCGGTCAGACGGGTCGGGTCGTCGGCGGCGCGGTAGACGTAGGGGGCGCCACCCTCCTCGTCGGCCCCCCAGCGCAGGCTTCCGCGCCCGCGGATCGTGTCGAGGGTGCTTCCTTCCGGACCGCGGCAGGACGGCAGCAGGACGAGACACCCTAGCAGACCAACGGCCCCGAAACGGGACAGGCGGAGTCGGTTCACCGGGAGCGGCCCCCCTTCGCGCTGCTGCGGGTTGGTGAAGGTGCGGGATCGGGCGAAATTATACGGCCGGGCCGGGCGGTTGCTACGGTTTTCCGGGCCGCGACGAGGACCGACACGGCGGCCGTGCGGCGGGTTCGCTTGCTCCGGCGGAAATCCCGTCATACAGTGAAAAATCTGAACACCCCTCCCGCGGGCCACGGGCCTCAGGCGATGACGGCGGACGCACAGCGGATCTGCGTGGTGATCGGGCGGACCCGCCACAAGATGGTGGCCGCCGAGATCAAGGAGGCGGGCAAGCGCGGCGCCGCCCTGATCGAACTCCGCATCGACTTCGTCGCCCGGGCCCCCGACCTGAAGCGGCTGCTGGCCGACAAGCCGTGCCCGTTCGTCGCTACGATCCGCCGGCCGCAAGACGGCGGCCGCTGGGCCGCGTCCGAAGACGCCCGGCAGATGCTGCTCAAGCAGTGCATCGTCTCCGGCGGGTTCGACTGGGTGGACCTGGAGACGGACATCGCCGACCAGATCCGCCGGTTCAAGGACGTCAAGCGGATCGTTTCCTACCACAACCTGACCGAGTTCCCGCAGAACCTAGAGGAGATCTACGCCCGCATGACGGGCCAGGATGCCGACATCATCAAGCTGGTCGTCGCCGCCCAGTCGTCTGCCGACAACCTGCGAATCATCGAGCTGATGAAGAAGGCTGCCCGGCCGACGATCGCCTTCTGCTCCGGCGACCTCGGCTTCCCGACCCGCATCCTGTGCCTGAAATACGGCGCCCCGTTCACCTACGCCGCCTTCAACAAGGAGCGGGGCGTCGCCCCGGGGATGCCGGCGTTCGAGGACTTGTTGCGGGTCTACTGCCCGAGCCGGATCAACGCCGAAACGAAAGTGTACGGCGTCATCGGCGACCCGGTCGCCCACAGCCACAGTCCGCTCGTCCACAACGCCGCCTTCCGCGAGCGGAACGTCAACGCCGTCTACCTGCCGTTCCGGGTGCCCCGCGGCCAGCTGCCCGGGTTCCTGGAGGCGTTCGCCGCCGTGCCGGTCGAGGGGTACAGCATCACCATCCCGCACAAGGAGGCGGCCGCCCAGGCGACCCACACCCGGGACCAGACGGTGGAGCTGACGCGGGCGGCGAACACGCTCATCCGCCGGCCGCACGGCTTCTTCGGGGCGAACACCGACTACCCGGCCGTCCTCGACACGCTGACCGCCCACCTCACCAAGCCGAACGGCCCGCCGCTGGACCTGCACAAGCGGATGGTGCTCATCCTCGGGGCCGGCGGCGTGGCCCGGGCCGTCGCCCATGCCCTGCACCGGGCCGGGGCGATCGTCCACATCACCAACCGCACCCTCGACCGGGCCGAGAAGCTGGCCGACGAGGTCAACGCCGAGGCCCTGGACTGGACCGCCCGGCACAAGGAAGGGTGCGACCTGGTCGTGAACTGCACCCCGGTCGGCATGCACCCGAACGTGGACGAGAGCCCGTTGCACGCCAGCTACCTGCGGCCGGGGATGGTCGTTTTTGACACCGTGTACACGCCGGAGACGACGATGCTAATCCGCGAGGCCAAGACCCGCGGGGCGCAGGTCATCACGGGCGTGGAACTGTTCATCCGCCAGGCCGGGGCGCAATTCCACCTGTTCACGGGCCTGGAGCAGCCGCTGGACCTGATGGGCAAGGTGTTGCGGCGGGCCCTGTCGCCGGTCACGATCCATGATGAGGAGTAGGGTGGGTCGAGGGAGCGGAGCGACCGAGGCCCACCGAAGCGACGAGTTTCGTCCGAGCCCGAGCGCCAGCGAGGGAAGAACCCTCGCTGGCGCTCGGGCTCGCACGGTGGTTCCCCTAATCGGTGGGCCTCGGTCGCTCCGCTCCCTCGACCCACCCTACGAAGCCAAGAACCATGACGTCGGAACGGCTCTACCTGATCGGCCCCCGCGGCAGCGGCAAGTCCACCGTCGGCCGGCTGCTGGCGGCCCGGCTCGGTTGGGCGTTCGCCGACGCCGACGAGGAACTGGAGGCCCGCGCCGGCCGGTCGATCGCTGCCGTCTTCGCCGCCGAGGGCGAGGCCGGCTTTCGGGACCGCGAAGCCGAGTTGCTGCGCGACTTGGCGCGGCTCGATCGCCATGTCATTGCCTGTGGTGGCGGCGCCGTGCTGCGGCCCGAGAGCCGGCAACTGCTGCGGGCCACCGGCCAGTGCGTCTGGCTGACCGGCGACGCGGCGACGCTCTGCCGTCGGCTCGATTGTGATCCGGCGACCGCCGCACGCCGGCCGGCTTTGACCGCACTACCGGGGCCGGCGGAGGTCGAGCGGGTGGTGCGGGAGCGCGAACCGCTCT
>DASXAN010001560.1:0-3382 GCA_036406755.1 Gemmataceae bacterium | reverse complement strand
GGCAGAGGTTCTCCGGCGGCTGGGGGACGGCGCGGTCGAGCAGGAGAAAAACCTCGGCTCCGGAATACATGCCGTGCAGCACCTTGCCCTCGACGGGCAGCAGGTCCCAAACGGTGCGGCAGACCTCGGGGGCCTCGTCGTCGAGCAACGCGGCGACCACCGACTCGCCGGTGGTGACGAAGGTTAGGCGGATGCGGCGACGGTTCGGTTCAGCCATGTCTCGTTCGTCCTATCCCAATTGTTCCACCAACCGCCCGACGCCGGCCAACACGCGCTCTTCCGCCGTCTCCGCGAACGGCGCCGGCATGGCGCTCCAGAGAATGGACCGCGTCCCCTCGTACCCGCCGCCGCGGAGGACGCCGGCCGTCGGCAGGTAGCCGAACATGTCGTTGGCGTACCCGGCCACCCACACGACCCGCCCCGGGCCGGCGTGGCGGCGCTTCAACTCGTGGGCGTAGTCGATGACCGGCTCGCCGCCAACGGCGATCAACAGCAGGCCGTTGCCGAAGCGGGCGACCTGCAGCGGGCACGGGCAGGTCGCGGCGAACGACTCGCCCCGGTCGAGGCGGGCCAGCAAGTGTTCGGCCTTCGTCCGCGTCGGCACGTCGCCGGAAGCACGGTTGGTTTCCAGCACGTCCCGCGACGGGAGCGGCTGGAATTCCAGGGGAACTTCCTCAAAGGCGACTTGCAACGGACCGGTGAGTTCCGCGCCGGCATTCGTCAAACAATGGCGGACGGCATCCGCCAGCGCCCGGCCGTGTGCGCAGGCGAGGTCCAGCGTGCCGCGGGGGTCGGGA
Organism: Gemmataceae bacterium; assembly: GCA_036406755.1. Taxonomy (GTDB): domain Bacteria; phylum Planctomycetota; class Planctomycetia; order Gemmatales; family Gemmataceae; genus DASXAN01. Next base: position 2,585 of record DASXAN010001560.1, on the reverse strand, counting down.
TTCTGATCGGCCCCGGCACCGCCGATGAACAGAGCGATTGCTCCGGGTTCGTCGGCCTCGAGCGCGGACTGGGCGAATCCGGCATAATCGCCGCAGTAGCGGTAGTTATCTGGCGGCATGGTGGTGTTGTGGCATGCATAGCCTAAGACAACCGCCCGCCGAGGGCCGTCGGCGGCAGTCACTTCCAGCACCGGAACGTCGTGATCCACCACGGAGGATCCGCGACGGTTGTGGGCAAATGCGGCCGACGTCTGCCGCATCGTCAGCTGGGCAGGCTGCAAATCGGCCAGCGCCGCACCGACTACTTCGACCATCCGGGCCGTGAGCCAATCAACGTACGGCTCGATCTTGCCGGCGAACTCCGGCGGGATGTGGAAGAACGGCACCTTGTCCGGCCGGACTTCCGGGCCGCCGTGCGTGTGCGATACGCAAACCATCAGCCGCTCGCGCCGTAGCCCCCACCGCTGCCGCACTCGCTCGGCGACCGCCGCCGTGATGTCCCGCGAGACGGCGATCAGGTCGGCCGTGAGCAGGACCAAGCGAGCGCCGCCGTCGTCCTCGACGGCCAGCGCCTTCGCGTACAGATTGGTCAACGTCCCGCGGGCCGGCTCGGTGCGAACGGCCCACCCGGCCAGCCACATTGGCTCGCCCGGCGTGATGACCGTCGTCGCGACGCCGGCCTTCCAGATTGCGTCCCCGTGAGTCATATCGCCGTCCAGCCGCCGTCGACCGGGAGCACGGCCCCGGTGATGTACGACGCCTCGTCGCTGGCCAGAAACAGGGCGGCGTACGCCACTTCCCGCGGCTGGCCGACCCGGCCCAGTGGCGTCTTGCTGATCTGCCGGGCGTACAACTCGTCGCCCGGCTTGGCCGCGATCCGCGTATCGATTGGCCCGGGGCAGATGGCGTTGACGCGGATGTTGTGCGGGGCGTAGTCGTAGGCCACGCTCCGCGTCAGGCCGACGACCGCGTGCTTCATGCTCGTATACGCCGCCGACCCGCGGGCCCCGACGATCCCCTGGATCGACGCGATGTTGACGATCGACCCGGACCGCCGCGGGACCATCAGCGGCAGGACCGCGCGGGTGAAATAGGCAGTCCCCAGCAAGCCGACCTGCAAGCACCGGTCCCACTCGTCCCGCGGCGCCTCGACGACGTCGTGCCACGTGGTCAGGTAGGAGGCGTTGTTGCACAGCACGTCGATCCGCCCGCCGCCCGCGTCGGCGGCCTGGTGGACGGCGGCGGCGACCTGGGCTTCGTCGGCAACGTCCACGTGCCGGAACGCGGCCCGGCCGCTGCGGTCGCGGATGCCCGCGGCAGTGGCCTCGCCGGCCGCGTCGTCCAGGTCGGCGACCAGCACCCACGCGCCTTCGGCGGCGAAGACTTCGGCGATCGCCCTGCCAATGCCGTGGGCTGCCCCGGTCACGATCGCGATCTTGTCGTTCAGCCGCATGGGATTGGACCGTCACAGGAGGTTCGCCAGCCGCTGGCCCCGGACGCCGGGCAGGCGGGTGCGGGTGATCGTGTACCGACCCAGGTTGGCGACGTACAGCACGTCGAGCTCATTGCCGCCCCACGCCAAGTTCGTCGGCCGGCCGAGCCGGATGGCGAAGTGGTCCCAGGCGAGCAGCGTCTTCTGCCGCGCCGGCGACACTCGCCAGACTTCGTCTGAGGCGTAGCAGGCGATGTACAGGTTGCCGGCCTCGTCGAGCGTCAGTCCGTCCGGGAGCCGGCCGACCGCCTCCGCGTATACGTCGCCCGCCGCGAGTTCGCCGTCCGCGGTCAATGCAAACCGACATACGCGGTCGGTGTCGCTCTCGACCATGAACAGCGACCGCTCGTCGGCGGTCAGTGCCAGTCCGTTGGCATACCCGAACGGCCCGCCGATCACCCGTCCCGTCCCGTCCGGCTCGAACCGCAGCAAGGCTCCGTTGCGCTTCTTCCAATTCCCGGAGTCGGTGACGTACAACCGGCCGTGGCGGTCGAACATCGGGTAATTGGGATAGACGATCTTGTGGCCATCGGCCCCGGTGGCGAAGACGCCGTACTGGCCGTCAGCCCCGATGCGAACCAGTCCGTGGACCGAGTTGCACACATACAAGGCGTGATCCAGCGGCGAGAACGCGATTCCGGCGTTGAACCCGCCGATCGTGGCCACCGTCTCGACGTTGCCCGCGACGTCGATCCGGTACACCTGCCCCGCCTCGCCGCCGGCCCAGAGGTCGCCGGCGCGGTCGAAGGCGAGGCACTCCGGGTGGTCGAGGCCGGTGGCGAACACCTCGAACCGCTCGATCGGAATCTCCGGCTCCGGCATCGAACATTCTCCGGCAACTCGGCCGACAGGGGCATCTTAGAACCGGGCCGCCGTTACGACCCCTGGGCGTCATCGGTAGAGCACAGCCAGCTCTCGGACGTTCTGCTCAGCCACCTCCTTGGTGATCCTGCCGGCGAGGAGCAGCTTCCGCACGGATTCGTCGAAGCTGACCATGCCGGACTCGCGGCCGGTCAACAGGACGTTGTCCAGGCTCTCAATCTTCCCGGTCCGCAAGGCGCTGGCGACCGGGTTCGTGTTCCACAACACCTCC
>DASXAN010001559.1:0-5339 GCA_036406755.1 Gemmataceae bacterium | reverse complement strand
CGACATTCGAGACGTATTCATGCCTCGGCTGATGGAGTTAGCCCGGGAGGAGATGGGCCAGCGGCGCAAGAAATGACCGAGGCCGGCCGGCGGTGCGAACTTCGGCCGCAACCGACATCGCTTCATCCCCTGCCGCGGAGTTACGCTAGACGTTGTGACTCGCACCCTACCCAGGAGTACGTCATGGCGTCTCAATGGCGGAAGACCGCGCAATTCGTGGCGACCGACACCGCTGGCCGCAAGCACACCGTCTACGAACGCACGCAGTTCGTGGACACAACGAACAGCGAGGACGGGCCGGGCGACGTGCCGAACCTCATCTCGTACAAGTTGGCCAACGGCACGCAACTCAACAAGGTCGGTCCGGGGCGATTCCGGACGGTCGGGTCCATGCCCGATTTCGACCTGACCTCGGCCGACCCAAAGGCGGCGTAGTGCACCGGGCCACCGGGGCGGGTACAGTGGCGGGCGTCTCCTTCACGGGGGACGATCATAAACACGGCCCGGGGCTCGTTGCCCCGGGCCACCTTCGTTTGCGGGGCTGCTGTTGCGCCGCCCCTCCCCTGCCCTACCAAACACAACACCCCCGGCTCATCACCGGGGGTGTGGTGTATCTCGCGGGTGCCCCGCCACGAACGGGGCCGGTCAGCACACAAACCAGAATCCGCGAGAACTGTCCTACTCTTGGGGAAGAGTTGGTGCCCGAGGAAGCAAGAGGGTGAGACTGCCGGACCGGTTGCCGCTGCCGGTGTCCGGGGCCGAACGGCTCCGAGGCAGGGACCGGGACAACCCGTAGGTTGCGGCCCCGGCGACGGCCAGCGACGCCGCAGGCCGACAGTCTTCCCCCCGCGCGCTTGCCCCATCTGTTCCACCCCCCGAACGCCGCCACCGGTGGAACTTGCGCAGACGTCCTCACCAAACTCGTCACTGCAGCCCAGTCACGTCCACGTACGCCAGGAACATCCGCTGCCGGTCGCCCCGTTGGTAGAGGTCCTCGAGCATCGTCTCCAGGCTCGGCTGGAGCATCCGCTCGCGGCCCCAGGGCCGGCCGTTGACCGTCAGCCGCACCGGCCTGGCGAAATCGACCATCGGCCGCCACCCCGACTGCGGGTCCCACAGCCGGCCGAACCACAGCCGAAGCGTCTTGATCCCCCGCGTGTTGACGTAGACGTGGTTGTTGTCCCGGACCAGCGCCTGTAGCGCGGCCGGAGACCCGCGCTTGAACCCGAATTCGTTGTTCACGTACTTCTCGTTGATCTGCTCGACCGACACCCAGTAGAAGTGGTTGTCGGTGGGCCGCATCGTCTGGAACTCCTCACTCGACGGCCCGGCGTTCGGGCTGCGGCCCAGCTCGGGGAACCCGGCCGCCCGCTTCTTGCGGTTGAGCCAGTCGAAGATGAACGGCTGTTCGGCCGTGAACGGCTCCATCGGCCGGCCCTTGTACACGACCATCAGCGACGGGTAGCCGCGGGACATCCAGTTCTCGAACGGGTAGCGGTTCATCGACGCCGCCTTGCCGGCCAGTTCGCCGCAGACGATGTAGAACGGCAAGTACTGGGCGTTTCGCCAGTACCAGCCGACCGAACTGCCCCGCGGCAACGCGTTCACCGGCACCACGCCGGCGAACAGGTCCGGGTGCGACAGGGCCACGTCGAACGCCATCGTCGCGCCGTCGCCGTACCCGGCCAGGAACACCCGGTCGGAGTCCACCGCGTACCGCCGGCGGAGGTCCTTGACCAGCTCCGTGACCGGCAGGTGCTCGTCGGCAGTGTACGTGTACCCGCCCAGCCCGCCCCACTCCGGGGCGGCCAAAATGTACCCGTTGCGGGCCGCCTGCGCCGCCCACTTGGCGAGCTCGTCCTGGGCCCGCTCACCGGCTCCGCGCAGGACGATCAGTACCGGGTACGACCGGGTCGGCCGGTATTCCGGCGGCAGTTGCAGGACGTACGGGACCGGCTTGTTGAGTGACCACGGCACCCGCGTCTGTCGCTCCTCGACCCCCGGCGCGATCGGCGTGCCCGGCTCGGCCCGGTCCGGCGGCGGCAGCAGCCCGATGAGTTGGGTCATCTCGTCGAGCGTTAGCGGGGACTGCTTGTGGTACTCCTCCAGGAGCTTCCTGCGGCTGGCCGGGTCATGCGCCCGCAGGTAGGCCAGGGCGAATTCCCGGCTGGCCCAGTACCGCTCGGCGGTCGCCGCATTAGGCTCTGCCGCCTCCCGCCCCATCACCCAGCCGGTCACGGCCAGGGCGAATACGTCGGCCGGGGCGTAGGTCGGCGTCCGCCCCGACTTCAGTTCCTGCTCGTACTGACCGGCGAGGGTCAGGAACGGGTCCAGTCGGTCGAACGTGTCCGGCCCGGCGCCGTCGCGGATGACCTGCTCGACGTCCATGACCTGCGGGCGGGGCGGGCCGAACCGGGCGTTGACCAGGCCCAGCAGCCGGTCGAGGTCCTTCGCCTGCTTGTCCCAGGCGTCGTACTTGGCCTTCAACCTAGCCGCCTCGGCGGCGATGTGGCTGTCGACTTCGTTGACAGGCAGCCGGGCGAGGATGCCGCGAACGTACTTGTACCGCCCGGCCGCGTGCGCCGTCTGGACCTCCTCCCACAGCTCCCGCACCTGCGCCTGCTTGAGCGATGTCCGCGCGCGGTCCACGCGGTCTCTGATGTCCTTGTTGTCCTTGGGCAGGTCAGTCGCGGCCCGGTCCAGCTCCTCAGCGGCGGCCAGCAGCCATCCGGCCTGCATGAGGAACCGCACCCGCTTGAGCCGCCGGTCCACGTCCGGGCCGTTGTTCTCCTTCAGGTCCGGGTGGGTGTCGAGCAGCCTCTTGACCTCGTCGAGCCCGAGTTCCTTCGTCAGGTACGCAACATTCCACTCCATCGTGTTCGACTCAACCCGGGCCGCGTACGGGGTCAGGGACGTGAGCCGCTGCCTGACGACCGATTTGCCGACCTCGTTCCGCAGGGTCACGGTCCGCTGCCAGTGCTCGTCGAACGTCGTCGCCTTCTCCATCCAGGCCGAGGCCGGGAGCTTGCTGATCCGCCCGCCGGGCTGAGGCAGGTCGAACTCGAGGAAGTCGCTGCGGACGTTCACCTCGGGGTCGGCGTTCTCGACGTTGCGGTGGTTGAAGACGACCAGTCGGACGCGGTCGTCCATGACGAAGAAGTTGCTGCCCTTGAACACCGCCAGCGGCGACCCGGTGAGCGGGTCGATCATGATCGTCGCCTCGCGGCGGACCTTGCCGTGGAGGGTGTACCCGTCTTTCAGGTAGACGGCGTCGGCGGGGGCCGGTGCCGGGCCGGCGATGAGCACGCCGAATGCGACGGCTATGGCGGAAATGAGGAGCCGGGCCGGGCGGACGGCGTGCGGCATGGGTCAGACTCGCTTTCCGGGCGGCGTTACGGACGGCCCCCGTATTGTGGCGGGACGGGGTGGACCGTCAAGGAAACTGTTGCACCCGGCGGGCTTGCGCCGGAAAATGGGCTGGTGGGCACGTCGGCCGCGGGCCGCGGGGGAGTTATGCCGATCCGCTTCCGCTGCGTGTATTGTAACCAACTGCTCGGCATCTCCCGCCGCAAGGCCGGCACGATCGTCCGCTGCACCACCTGCGAAGGCCAACTCATCGTCCCGGAGCCGAGCGACCCGGCGACGGAGGCGGCCCGTGATGAGGGGCCGGTCGGGGAGCCCGCGTTGAAGGCCGCGGCGAAGACCGAGGGCAGCAGCGGCGAGAGCCCCGGCGGCGTCTTCGCGGCAAGCGAATTTGACGAATTCCTCCAACCACTCCACGGCGGTGCGGCCGGCGGCCCGGCCGTCGCCAGCCCCCCGGCCCCGTCGCCGGCGAAACGGTCGGCCGCGGTGCCCGTCGTTGCGCCTGAGGCCGATGTCGCCGTGACGCTATCACGGCGCGGGCTGACGATCGCGGCGGTCGTGGCGGTGCTGGCGGTCGGGCTGTCATTTGCCGCCGGCTTGTGGCTGGGGTTGGCGCTGCGCTGACACGCTCGCCGGAAGCTGGCGGCTAAGCGGTCTGTGGCGCGGGCCGCGGTTCCGCCGCGGGTCCCAGGCCCAATTCGAGCACCGCCTGCTCCCGCATCCGATACTTCTGCACCTTGCCCGTCACCGTCAGCGGGAACTCCGCCACCACCTTCCAGTACCGCGGGACCTTGTGGACCGAGATGTTGCCCGCGCAGAACTTCGTCAGCCCGTCGGCCGTCAATGCCGCCCCCGGCTTCGGCTTGACCCACGCCATTACCTCCTCGCCGTACCGGCGGTCCGGCACGCCGATCACCTGCGCCTCGCTGACGTCCGGGTGCGTCAGCAGGTACTCCTCGACCTCCCGCGGGTAGATGTTCTCCCCGCCGCGGATGATCATGTCCTTGATCCGGCCGACGACGTGGAAGTACCCGTCGTCGTCCATCGTCGCCAGGTCGCCGGAGTGCATCCACCCGCCCTCGTCGATCGCGCCGGCGGTTGCCGCCGGGTCGTCCCAGTAGCCGCGCATGACGCCGTACCCGCGGGCGCAGAACTCGCCCGGCACGTTCCGCGGCACCGCCCGCCCAGTCACCGGGTCGACCACCTTGGCCTCGACGTGGTCGAACACCCGCCCGACGCTGCCGACGCGGCATTCCAGCGAGTCGTCCGCGGCGGTGAACGTGGCGATCGGCGACAGCTCAGTCATGCCGTAGCCGATCGCCACCTCCGGCATGTGAAGCCGGGTGACGACCTGTCGCATCAGCTCGATCGGACACGGCGCCCCGGCCATGATGCCGGTCCGCAAGGCGGTTACGTCGCAGGCGTCGAACCGCGGGTGCTCCAGCACGGCGACGAACATCGTCGGCACGCCGTAAAGGGCCGTACACCGCTCGACGTGGACGGCCTCCAGCACGGCCCGTGGGTCGAAGCCTTCGCTCGGCACGACCATACACGCCCCGTGGGCGGCGCAAGCCAGCGACCCGAGGACCATGCCGAAGCAGTGGTAGAACGGTACTGGCAGGCAGACGCGGTCGCGATGCGTGTACCGCAGCGCCCGGCCGACGAAGTAGGCGTTGTTGAGGATGTTGTGGTGGGTGAGAGTCGCCCCCTTCGGCCGGCCGGTGGTGCCGGAGGTGTACTGGATGTTGATCGGGTCCTCCGGCCGCAGCGCCGCCGAGCGGCTCGAGACGGCGTCCTCCGGCAGCCCCGCCCCCTCGGCGACCAGCTCGCTCCAGTCGTCGGTGTCGAGGTAGACGACCCGCTCAAGGGCGCCGCCGGTGATCGAGCCCGTCGAGATCGTCTCCTCGACCATCGCGCGGTAGTCGCTGCTCTTGAAGCTGGACGCCGAGATCAGCATCCGCAGGCCGCTCTGGTTG